>JADJOH010000008.1:600000-900000 GCA_016713925.1 Bacteroidota bacterium | reverse complement strand
AAAACATCTCCCTATTATATTCATTATCGTAGTTTATTAATTTGATTTCTTCTTTCTTACATGGCATCTGATGTATTGGATACAGTACGTCCTGTCCGGTATTTACGTATCATAAGAAAATCTATTAGTAAAATTATAAACAAACGATGGAAAATACAGATTTTAACTCAGAAAACAAAACAGACAGCAAGGGTGGTATTGGATTTATAATCACTATCATTGGAACTGTCATCCTATTCATGATCGCATTAAAACTCTTTTTAGGTTAATTCCAGTCAATAAAGGGGTGCATCTTATGTCTCAAAAACAAGATGTACCCCTCTCTTAAATGAAACAAAGTGAAACAGGTTTTTTGTCTACTTTCGTTGGGAAGAATACAATGAAACAGGTAAAAGAAGAAATGAAAAAAAACATCGATTAAATCAAAAAACATGTGGGAATTTCTTGCCCGTAAAATAATTCGTAATCGAATCGCCTTTCTGATAGTACTAGGGGTAGTTTCATCAGCAATGATCTACTTTGCGAGTAAGATCCAAATGTCTTATCAATTTGCAAATGTATTGCCCGATACCGACAGCACCTATATTGAATATTACCGGTTCAAGGAAATGTTTGGAGAAGATGGCAGTATCATGGTCATAGGATTTCAGGACAAGGATCTTTTTCAATTAAACAAGTTCAACGACTGGCATATCCTGGGTTCCGAAATCAAAAAGTTATATGGAGTAAAAGAAGTGCTGTCCATTGGGAATTTGTACACTTTAATTCGCAATGACAGTTTGACGAAATTCCAATTTACTCCGCTTATTCTACAGCCCCTTCAAAATCAAGATGAGTTAGAAGCCTTAAAAGACCGCATCCTGACCCTTCCGTTTTATGATGGGTTAGTTTACAATAAAACCACCGGAAGTACTTTAATGGCGATCACTTTTACCAATAAAGATCTGAACACCAGGCATCGCATTGAAATAGTAAAACAGGTCACAGAAAAAGCCGACGCCTTTGCTTCTAAACATCATATACAATTGCATTACTCCGGCATGCCCTATATCCGCACCGCTTTAATGCAAAAGGTCTCGCAGGAAATGTCTTTATTTTTAATTCTTGCCATTCTGGTCATGGCGGGCATCTTATGGGCCTTCTTCCGTTCATTAACTTCTGTTTTTTTCTCTGTAATAGTCGTTTTGATTGGTGTAGGTTGGTCATTGGGATGTATTCATATTTTCGATTATAAGATAACCATGCTCACGGGACTAATAGCTCCGTTGATCATGGTTATCGGCATCCCGAACTGCGTCTTTCTTATAAACAAATACCATAGTGAATTTTCAATCCACAGGAATAAAATAAAAGCTTTGACGCGAACCATAGAGACTGTTGGTGTGACGCTGTTTCTTGCCAACATTACCACGGCTATAGGATTTGGGGTGCTTTATTTCACAAACAGCTCCTTACTCGTTGAATTTGGAGTGATCGCAGCGATTAACATCATGATCACCTATGTCATTACACTAATTTTAATTCCGATCATTTTTAGCTTTCTGCCGGTTCCAAGCTCCAACAACCTTAAACATCTGGATGGCAAACGCATCAACAAATTGCTGATTAAAATTGATTATCTTGTCCATCATCACCGCAATGCCATTTATATCTGCATTATCTTTCTTTCTATACTTGGTCTGGTTGGAATGAGTAAGATCAACATAGAGGGTTTTGTAGTAGATGACATGCCTGAAAAAGACCCTATACATACCGGTCTGATATTTTTTGAACAGCACTTCCATGGGGTTTTACCCTTTGAAATATTTATAGACACCAAATCTCCAAATGGTATTTTTGCCAACAACGGAAACACGCTCTATAAAATAAACCGACTTCAAAAAATATTTCTGAATTATCCTGAATTTTCAAGACCACTCTCCATAGTGGAAGGTGTCAAATTTTCATATCAATCTTATCATGATGGAAATCCTAAGTATTATGTTTTACCCGGAGCAGCCGACTTGAAAATATTAAACAACTATTTTTCAACCGAAGCCGGCCAGGAGAACAAACTGGCCAACTTTATTGACACCTCAAAACAATTCACACGCGTAAGCTTGCAGATGGCTGATGTAGGTTCGGTAAGAATTAAAGAAATTTTAAACGAAATAAAACCGCGTGTAGATTCTATCTTCCATCCGGAACAATTTAACGTAAAATTCACAGGGCATAGTTTGATGTTTTTAAAAGGCAATGATTATTTGCTGAAAAATCTTTTTGAAAGCTTAATTATTGAAATACTACTCATTACCATTGTCGGATTTGCACTCTTTCGTTCCTTCCGGATCATTCTTCTTTCCAAACTACCGGTTTTGATTCCTTTGGTGATAACGGCGGGTATCATGGGATATCTCGGCATTCGTTTTAAGCCTTCTACCATTTTAATTTTCAGTATTGCATTTGGTATTTCCTCTGACGGAACAGTTTATTTCTTGGCCAAATACCGGCACGAGTTGAAAAAGCATAAACGAAGTATTTCGGAAGCCATATCGATCACTATCAAAGAGACCGGCATTAGTATGATTTACACAGCTATCATTCTCTTTTGTGGTTTTGCCATTTTTGCTGCATCAGGTTTTGGCGGGACAGTGGCCCTGGGCATTTTAATTTCGATCACCCTATTGGTATCCACTTGTACAAATTTGATTTTACTTCCGGCTATACTTCTTTCCATTGATAAATATGTCAGTAAAAAAGAAATCCTCTCTACGCCTTTAATAGAAATGGAAGAATGAAGGGAAGAAACGATGTCAGAGGAATACCATCAGGTCAAGAGGAAATAATGGGTTTGATTTCTTAAATAGAGGATTTATTGCTATTTTTGACTTACCCAAAAAATGAAAATGAAAACATTTCTATTGTACTTCCTGTTCATCTTGAGTTTACCCGCTTCTGCACAGGTAAAAAAAGTCCTGTTGGAGGAATTTACCACCAATCTTTGCGGATTTTGTCCACCCAAGTCGCACGATATTCAGGTGTATTATGAAAACAACACCTCTAATTCAGTTTTCATGACGCATCATGCCGGTTTTGGTGTAGATTCTATGACCAATGTCTCCGCTACTACCTTCGCCTCCTACTTTCAACCCAGCACCTTTGGTTTTGCGCCTGCAATCATGATTGACCGCGATGTTTATGCCGGTGTAGATACTGTCCCCTACATGCCGGTGAATTGTTTTGACACCATTGCACAGCGCGTTGCCGGAAATGTACCTGATGTAGGTATCGACATTTCGGGCAGTTACAATGCATCTTCACGACAACTGAGTATCACCACAACAGCAACCTTTTTTCAAACCCTGCCGGCTGCTGACAGAAGGATTTCCATTTATCTTGTTGAAGACAGTGTGATAGGAAGTGGTCCGGGCTGGGATCAGAAATGTTACGATGCCAATTTCGCCAATCTATATTATCCCGGACAGTATAACGCCGGCACAACCTATATCAGCCAATACCCACATCGTTATGTTCAAAGAACTCCTTTGGCAGGAGGTACCTGGGGAACGCCCGCTGTCATTGCATCGGTCCCGGTAATCAACTTTCCCTATTCGACTTCAAACCCCATTACGATTCCAACCACCTACAATGTTAATCGCTTAAAAATTGTGGCTATCGTGGCGAATCATGGTGCAAATAAATTTGACAGAAAAGTATTGAACACTGCTGATATTACCATTTCAAGCCTGAGTACAACGGCGCTGGTTGAACCCGATGCACTTTCAAACTTCTCACTCTTTCCAAATCCTGCTCAGGAAACAACAGTACTGCAATTTGAAAAACTGACACCTGAAAATATCTCCTTACGTATTTTTGACCTGACCGGGAAACTTGTAAAAACAATTGATGAAGATTCGGCTCTACCGAAAGGATTTTACAGCATTCAATTGAACACCTCCGATTTGCAAAACGGTATTTATCAGGTACAACTTAGAACAGGAAAAGCTACTTTCCATCAAAAGTTATTGCTGGCTCATTAACCACTTTTTGGTGAGGAATTAACCAGGGCTGTAATGTAGAGTCACCTTACCTTAACCCATATATTTAGTGGTTTCACCCGTCCTGTTTTCTTAGTTCTGCATCTTCCTTAACTTTCCTTTGGTGAATTCAGAATTGTTTCAGATATTTACTTTATCCATCTCATCAAGTCCGGTAAATCTTAAATCAGATGACGCCAACTCACGCATCTAAACCTAATTTAATTGCCATGAAACTTCTACTCACTCTTTTCCTCCTTTTATTTTTAACTACGGCACATGCGCAACAATTTTTTCAGGAGAGGGTTGGTGGAGCAGGTTCAGAATCGGCTCGTGCCATGGTAAAAACATCGGATGGCGGATTTGTCCTGGCAGGATCTACCTACAGCTATGGACAAGACTCGGGCGATGTATACGTCGTAAAAATGCACAATAACGGCACTATACAATGGACGAAAACTATTGGAGGTCCGAGTTATGACGCGGCTTCAGACATCATTCAAACCAACGATGACGGATATATCATCACCGGAAGGACCGGTTACTGGGAATTTGGTATTTATGTCGTAAATTTGAATGGTTCAGGTAATTTACAATGGAGTAACAAAATAAACTCCGGACTCTTTGATCAGGGATACTCGATCATTCAAACGGTCGACGGAGGATATGCCATTGCAGCGAGAGGAAGTGGGGGAGGACTTTCCTACCCGGGATTGCTGATCAAACTTAACAGTTCCGGATCCATTGAATGGAATACGGCCCATTACGGTTTCACAGATGGTGCATATTCCCTCGTGCAGGCAAGTGATCTTTCCTATGTGTTAGCCGGCATGTCATCGGCATCAGGGGGAAATCTACTCATCACAAAAGTAGATAGTACAGGAGCGGTGGCCTGGAGCAGAAGCATCGGAGGACCCGGTGCGGAAATGTCGGGACCGGGATCTAAAATAATCCGTACTAACGATAACGGCTATGCGTATATTGGATGGACCAACTCCTACGGATCAGGCGGAAACGACATGTATGTTATAAAACTAAATTTTTCCGGAATATTGCTTTGGTCGAAGGCGATTGGCACCCCAAACGATGATTATGGAAACTCCATCATCCAATTAGCTGATAAAAGCTATATTGTTACCGGAACAACCTATAAAGCGAACAATACTACCGATGCTTATGTGGCAAAATTAGATAGTAGTGGAAATTTACTTTGGACAGATATTTTGGGAGGAAATGCTTTTGAAGAAGGAAATACAGCAGCGCAACTCAACGATGGCAGTCTTATCATTGCGGGAGGAACCACCTCCTATGGAAATGCCGGTGAAATTTATCTTGTAAAGTTGGATGACAATGGCAACACCTGTGGAAATTACACTTCAGCCGGAAGCAGTACAACCGGTGGAGTATCAAACACTATAAATTACAATACTTTTCCATTAAATTTAACATTGGTCAACGGTCCCGCCGCAGTTTCCTCGGGTGGTGTCATGAACACCATTTGCAGTTGCACCGCGCCGGTATCCGTCATCACCTCCTCCTCACTTTTTATTTGTTCAGGAGATAGTATTTCACTCCTCACCAACGCCACTCCCGGCAATACCTACAAATGGCTTCGAAATGGCAATGTAGTAAGTGGAGCAAATGCTTCTACATATTTTACTTCAATGGGCGGAACTTACGCTTGTGTACAGAGTAATGCCTGCGGCAATGATACTTCCAACTTAGTAACCATCACGGTGAAGCCTTTGCCCTCAGCGTCCATATCGGCTACATCCACCACGACAATATGCACCGGCGACAGTGTTCAGCTAAATGGTGTGGCTGCCGCAAACAGATCCTACCAATGGTTGCGAAATGGATTAAACATTAGCGGAGCCTATTCTGCTACCTATTTCGCAAAACAAAGCGGTAAATATCGACTCATTGTAACCAATACCATTACCGGATGCACTAAATCAGGAAATACTGTCACGGTAAGCGCTATCGCTCTGCCACCGGCGACAGTCACAGCGCTAGGACCTACTACCTTTTGTGCCGGCGGAAATGTTACGCTTCAGGCGAACAGTGGTGCCGGACTGACATACCAATGGCGTAAAAATGGTTTTCCAATTTCAGGAGCTTCAAGTATCAACTATACGGCCACAACGGCAGGTAAATACAAGGTGGATGTTACTAACACGAATGGATGTGTTAAAAAATCTTCGAATGTTACGATCAATGTTCCTTGCAGAGAAGGAGAAACCCATGATGAAAACAAGTTGAGTATTTACCCAAACCCATCAACAGGAGTTTTTTATATTCGTATAAAAAATAATCAAGCTGAGGTTCCAACTATTCGAATAGTTGACAATGCAGGAAGAGAAGTAACTTTTCAATACGAATTTTCCGGGCAAAACATTACGCTAGACCTGTCTGAATTAGAAAATGGAATTTATCATTTTTTTTATAATGATGGCTACATCGAAGAGGTAAATAAATTAATAAAAATGTTTTAAGCACGTTAAATACTAAATTCATCTTGATACAGAAAGAAAATCAATGATCGAAGATTAGCAAAAAACATTCCCTATCGTTTATCTATAATAATTTCAGTCAACCCAACAAATCTAATCTGTTCAAATAAATTACAATCCGAAATAACCTATGGTTGTTAAACTTAATAAATCATATTCTTTCATAACTTCTCTCCTCCTGCTGCTTATTTATTCAGAAAATATCCTGGCGCAAAATGAAAAATCCAATGAGGAATTCCTTGCAAGAATACTCAGACTGGAAAACGACTCTGCTAAGGTTGATTCACTGTCACTTTTCTTAGAAAAAATGATAAAAGCTGAAGAAACAGCGTTGGGGCTAAAAAGTGGTAATTTAGGTTTACAGTTGGCAAAAAAGCTGAATTATAAATCCGGCCAAATTAAAATGTACTATTCACTTGGTATATTGTATCATAATCTGGAAAATTATACCAAAGCGAGGGAGTTATTTTTCAATGGTTTAGAACTAACTGTTTCACTCAACAAAAAAAGAGCGATAGCAGCAATGAATGAAAATATCGGTCTTACCTACAAAGATGAAGGAAATTATACCGAAGCGGTAAAGTATCAACTGAATGCTTTGAAAGTGTATGAGGAAACAGCTGACTCTTCAAGAATAGCTAAAACTTATATGAATTTGGGAAACCTGTTTTCCAATCAGGATAAAACAGATGAAGCTTTAAATTATTATTCCCTTGCTGAGGTATATTATGCAAAAAAGCAACTTTGGAGGAATGGCCTCTGTTCTTTCCAACAAAGGAATGCTATTCAATAAAATAGGAAAGGAAGACTCTGCACTGGTAGTTTTAAAAAGTCCAATGAATACTTCCAAAAACAAGGAAATGACCGTAGCCTTAGTCAAGAAAAAGAGAAGGGTGGATACTTTGTCAACTCGAGAACGCTTGCGCATCTTTTAAAAAAAATGGGCGTAACCGCACTGATTAATAAGAACAATACAGTTGCTGAAAATTACTTTTTAGAATCTGAAAAACTTTATCTGCTTTGCTTAGAGCGGTCACTGGAAGCCGGAAAAAATATTAACATAGCAGTAGACTACGCCAACCTAGGTATTTTATACAATGCACAAAATAGATATAATGAATCCAGGATTAAGCTAAACGAGAGCCTAGCTATTCTACAGAAAATGGGTAATAAAAGATATCTGCCGGAAGTGTACAGCAACCTTTCTGATTTAGACAGTACCATGGCTGCCGACACTAGTTTTTCTATATCTACCAGACTCTTTCATACTGAACAATCATTAAATTATCTTAAATTATCCTATAAGGCACAATCTGAACTGGTAAACGAAGAAAACGACAAGCAAATCGCAGCATTGAAAATCCAATATGAAACTGATAAAAAAGACAATAAAATCACTTTGCTGAACAAAGAAAATGAGTTACAAGACATTATTTTAAGAGAGCAACGCTCCGCCCTACTCATTTCAAAATTGCGTAATGAAAAAAACCAGAAAGAAATAGAATTATTAAATACCACGAGTGCAATTACCGAACTACGACTCTCCGGCACACAACAAGAACTTGAAAAACAACTGTTGAAATCAAAATCAGAGGCCTACCAACTTCAATTATCAAAGAAAGAGCGGGACCTGAAGAACAATGAACTTTCAAAAGAGAAATTACTGAGAGGAGCTACTACCACCGGCTCATTGGCCTTACTCCTCATCGGCTTACTGTTCTTCAACCGATTAAAACTCAGAAAACAACTGGAGCAAAAAGAAGCCATATTACGCCAGCGTAAGTCCATCAGCGCGGACCTTCATGATGATGTAGGAAGCACGCTCAGCAGCATCAGTATTTACAGTGAGGCCATTAAAAACAAACTGATGCATAACGAAACCGATAAAGTAATGGATCTTGTAAATAAAATCGGAGAAAATGCGCGTGAAACCATTTCCAATCTGAGTGACATTGTCTGGAGCATTAACCCGATAAATGATAGTGGTGAAGTTATATTCAATCGAATGGAAACGTTCGCATTCTCTTTATTTTCATCCAAAGGAATTAAGCTGAACTTCACCAGTGACAAATCACTCCATGCTATTCATTACTCTATTGAGATGAAACAAAACATGTTTCTCATTTTCAAAGAAGCCATCAATAATTGCGCTAAATATTCGCAGGCAACACTCGTGCAAGTGGATATCCGAAAAAACGGAAAGATGATGAACTTGACTATTAGTGATGATGGTGTAGGATTCGATACAAAATCATCTTCCACGGGCAATGGTTTAAGAAACATGCAGGAAAGGGCCCGTGAATTAAACGGAACAATAGACATTCAAAGCATGGAAAAGGGCACCAAAATAAGTTTATCCCTTCCTTTAGCTGCTTAAATTTCGTTTATGAGTTGGTATTTATTCCCCGAATCCGCGAAAACTAAGAACCTAAAATATTTTTAAGCTTTTGCTCAATTGAGTTAACGAGTGATTTTCATCCTGATCTTCTCCCCCAATCGGGTGAGACCTCAGCCTATTCCCCTAGCCATCGTGTCGAATCTACCCTTTTTCGGGGATTAAAGTTGGAAAACAGCCTTCTACATTTGTTGATCGAATTAAACTTTAAAACTGGCAACTAAATTAAAACCATATGAAAACCACGTCTCCCTTCCTTCTGATTTTGTTTCTCTTGCTGAATTTAAATGTTTATTCGCAGGAACCGGTGCTGCTCAAAGACATCCACCCTACCAGTAGTGGATCTGGTGGTCCCTTTGTAGAATTTAATGGAGAGATTTACTTTACTGGCTTTGATGGTGTAACAGGAGTCGAGCCTTGGGTGACCGATGGCACGGAAGCAGGTACCCGGTTGCTAAAGGATATAAGCCCCGGTACGGGCTCTAGCTCACCTCATAGTTTGATAGCAATAGGACCAAAATTATATTTCTTTGCCAATGATGGTGCTGCCGGCAATGAAATATGGTCCTCTGATGGAACTGAAGTTGGAACAAATGGTCTTTCGAATATATTCTCCGGTAGCTCCGGTCAGTCCAACACAACAGTTATAACAGAATATGACGGGAAGGCCTACTTTCGGGCACAAGGATCAACAGGAATGGAGTTATATGCTGCAGACGCCTCAGGATTCATAACTTCATTTGATATTAAGCCGGGTACGGCTTCCTCTAACCCGGATCACCTGATCGTCTATAATAATAAATTATACTTTGCAGCAGATGGCCCCCCTTCAGGCAGCGCTAGAGAATTGTGGTCCACAGCAGGTACAATCGCATCCCTGGTAAAGGATTTAAACCCCGATCCCTTTATAGGATCTCTTCAATTTGGTGAGTTTGACCACTCTTTCGTATACAACGGGCTATTGTTTTTCTCCGCGACTGACGGTACGAACGGTACTGAACTTTTCGTTTCTGATGGGACAGCAGCAGGCACAAACCTCTTTGCAGACCTGGTACCCGGGTCAGCCGGTAGCAACCCAAGAAATTTCATTGAGTTTAATAATCATATGTTTTTCTCAGCCGGAGCACCCGGGGGTACCTATAGATTATGGATCAGCGATGGTACTGCGGGCGGCACACAATTATTTGGAAATATAAATATAGTATCCAATCCAAGCTTTACCATTGTAGGTAGCAAAATGTATTTTTTCAATCAGGTAACACCTACTGTTAAAGAATTATGGGTTACTGATGGGACAGTTGGCGGTACCCAATTGTTTCTTAGCAGTACTACCACCCCTGCCTTTAACAACATTACACTCTTTACCGCCTTTAACAATGAATTATACTTCAGTGCCACTCCTGCTGGAGGTTCAGGCACCTTTCTTTACAGGACAGGAGAGGATCTGGCAACATTAGAAGAAGTAAAACCAACAAACAGTAATAGCACCAACGTCTTTCCTTTAAATCTCACCGTTTTTGGTGAAAGATTATACTATGATGCTGTCTATGACAATCTGATTGGCAGGGAAGTGTATTACATCGAAGCTTTAAACCCTATTGTCTGGACCGGAAACACTTCCTCCAATTGGAATGACATTACCAATTGGGAACCACAACAAATGCCTTTGGAAGATGACAATGTTAAAATACCGGATGGGAGACCGCACTATCCGGTTATTACAACAGGTACAGCGTCTTGTCGCAAATTAGAAATTCAAACGGGAGGCACGTTATCAATGACGGGCGGCACATTAAATGTGTATGGAAGAATACTTGCAAACAATCAATCGCAATTTCATTTATTTAATCTCTCCTCTTCGGGAGTTACGGGTGGCACATTAGTATTGATGCATGGAAGCGATTTTCCGCCAGATATGTTTTTCTATAATCTTACAATAAAAAACACTACTGATGTTGAAGCGGAAAACACCTACCGTTTTCAGGGTTCGAATAATTTTTATGGCAACTTTAAAATGGAAAGCACTGGAGCTCCCGAATTACCGAAAGTTGTATTAGGCGAAGATGTCAATATGAATTTTGCAAAAAGCTGTAGTGTTTCTGCTGGCAGGATTGGTTATGTTGATTTTAACAATCCACTAACAGATCATACAAAATATCCTACTCTTAATTTTGGGGGCTATCCGAACCAGCAAAATATAACTATTAACAACCTCGATTTAAATCAAGGAATTGCAGAGGTAAAATGTAACGTTGCCATCTATAATGAAAATGCCAAATTTATCAGTGCCCATAATATTTATATGTATAATTTGTACGTAGGGGCCAACTTTGATCTTTTCGGAAAAACACTTTTTATATATGGAAAAATAGTTTACGATACTGACTTTAATAATGATTTTAGAATTCGAAACACTAAGCCGAAAGCTGGAAAAATTGTGATATATAATACTGAAGAATATGTATATGATTATACTCCGCAGTCTATTAAGATTGACCGGTTACGAACTTTAAAAGTTATTCCCCCGGGCGGCATGAGTATGCCTAATCTGGATGTTGCTCTTGTAAACTCACTATCCGTAGATACGTTACAAGTTAATGGCTTTCTTAATTTGGCAGGAAGAAACCTGACCATCGGAAAAACTACGACCAGTATCGGATTTCTGGATGTTGATTCACTTGGTTCAACAGGTGCACTGGGCACATTAACCTTGCTTGGCAATAGCGCAACTCCTGCTTATGTATTATCTGCAAAAGATTTGAACAACATGACTGTAAACAATCCTGCCGGTGTTGAACTTAATAATGCATACAATATTACGCCATTGAGTGATAGTTATGCTCGAATGAAATTATATGGAACACTGAAACTAACTAAAGGTGATTTTGACTTAAAGGGCTCAAGTATTCAATTAACGGCAGATAATTTAATTAGCACAACTAATGTTGCCAGAATAATTGAAACCCCCGGTAATACTTTTATAAGCACTGTAAACCCGCCTTCAACAGTTCCATACCTATATATTGAAAAAAATGTAACAAATGCCATAACAAATAAAAACTATGGTGGACTTGGATTTATTATTTCCTGCAGTACTCCTTTAAATTACCTTAAAATACTTAGACAGCCCTTATCAGAAACCGGATTAAACGGTGGAATATCAATCAACCGTCAATATGCAATTCAAAACCCCGGGCTTATAACAGGTTTAAATGCGAATATCAGCATTAAATATGATGATAGCGAATTGATGGGATTAAATGAAAGTGATCTTCATATTTTCAGAAGATCTTCAGAGGATTTTCCAGGTGTTTGGCAATTAATTCCTTCAAGTGTAAACACTACTACCAATACGGTTACAGCCAGTAATCCTTTGCCACAATTGAATTACGGAACATACACCTATTACACATTGGCTACATTAACGAGTCCTTTAAGAAATCAAAATGAATTGAGCAATCAATCCGAATTAAACACAACAAAAATGCAAGTGTACCCCAATCCTTTCCACAGTACATTTACAACACAACTCGTATCTGAAACAGATGAATCCACTACATTAAAAATAACAGACATCAGTGGTAAATTGATCCATACCCAAACTGTACCATTAACAGAAGGCATCAATACCATCAAAGTGGATGTGAACGAAAACCTTCCATCGGGAATTTATATTCTGCACATTACTTCCTTAAATACTAACAAGGTAGTTAAAATTGTAAAGGAATAAAACAGGTCCTCTTCATTAACAGTTCTTGTTAAGAAAGCTCGCCATCCCTTGCAAGGGCTACACACCATTACCACTTTTGAAGTAGGGTAATGGTGTGGCCGGTAACTTCTTCAAACTTTTTAGTCTAAACATGGAGCTGCGGGCGGTGAAGAATTGACACACTGAAATATTAATTATTGAAATTCTAAAAACATAATAACAATTTAAAAAAATATCATTGTGAAAAAACTAATCCTGTTCACCTGGCTTGCATCCATTTCCCTAACTAACATTTATGCTCAACTACCGCAGTTTTCATGGGCACAATCCATAGGTGGAACTACTAATGATAATGGAAGAGATGTTACTACAGACTTAAACGGAAATGTTCTTTTAGCCGGCACTTTTGATATTTCAAATCCTAAAACATTCCTGATAAAATACGATGCATCGGGCAATGTACTTTGGTCACGAAATCCATCTTCAGGAAATGCATTTCCTTCAACTGTTAGTACCGATGGAAATAATAATGTGATTGTATGCGGAACATTTACTTCAGACTCCACAACTTTTGGAAACTTTACCATTTACAGAAATGCTATTCCCGGCCCCGGCTTTGCTGATATATTTACTGTAAAATATGACGAAGCGGGAAATGTAATATGGGCCAATAGTGTTGGAGGAACAAGTTCTGAAAGCGGAGGTGTGTCTGCAGATGCTGCCGGTAACAGTTATGTTGTCTTTAACTCACTAAGTCCATCTGTTACGATTGGAGGCACGACGTACACTAATACTCAAGCATCTTCAAATGATTCATATTTAATAAAGTATGATCCTGCAGGTAATTTGATGTGGGCAAAACACTTTACAGGACCGTCAAGTTCTGATGTAAGCGATATTTCTACTGATAATAGTGGCAATACATATATATCCGGAAATTTTTGTGTTTCGTGCACAATCACCATTGATACCCTGACTTTAAGTGGCGGAAGCTATCTTTTAAAATTTGATTCATTGGGTAACGTAGTTTGGGCAAAAACCGGAACCGGAGGTATCATTTATGCTTTGTATGCGGATGACGATGATAATTTTTCAATTACAGGACAATATTATAGTGATACAATAACCTATGGACCACAGTCATGGATAAATTCAAATCCGGGCATTGTAAGTTTTGGTTATTATATTGCCAAATTTGATACTTCGGGAAATGCAATTTGGATTAAAGGAGATGACGTAAATAGTAACCTTAGTGGATATTGTACATCAATTGATCAGATCGGCAATGTATATACACTAGGAGTTTTTTCAAGTACTTCAATTACGATAGGTACCAACACTTATACTAATCAAGGTACGGTTTCAGATATTTTCATTGTTAAATATGACAATGCAGGAAATATTATTTGGTCGGATGCCTTTGGCAGTAATAACGATGATATGATTTCCGGCATTGCAGTAAATGCGAATGATGACTTTTATATCACCGGCTATTTCAAAGGTCCAAGCCTTACACTTGGAGGCATACCAATTTCCAATAACGGAACCAATACCTATGATGCTTTTCTTGGAGGGATATCTGCATCAGCTGGTATTGCAACCGAAAATCATTTAGATGGTATATCCGTTTACCCCAATCCGGCAAATGAAACTATTACAATAGCAACACCCACTGCTAAAGTAAATTCAGAATATTTTATTTCAGATGCAGTTGGTAAAATAGTTTTAACCGGAAAAACTAACGGGGAAAAAACTCTTGTTGATTTGCATTCATTATCACCCGGGATTTACTTCCTGAAAAGCAGTTCTTCCCGAGCATACAATACTGTTAAGTTGGTGAAGGAATAAATTTATTCATCTAAATGAGAGGGTTGTTAAAAATCCTCAAGTACCAATATAAAAAACACGAAAAACTATACTTTAAATTAATAGAGAATATCATTAGCACTTATCCAATATGCAGGTAATGAAGTGAACCAACGATTCGTTTAAACCTCCGGAATCTATGAAAACTCCGGAGGATATTTTCGTCACGAATACTTTGATAAGAAGAAGTATACCTGCTTTTCTATGAAACACTAATACTCTAAAATCAGAAATAGATATTGTCTTTATTTTAATTCACCTTACAAACTGTACCTCTTTCCCGGAAGCAACCGCAACACTCCTTTAAACTCCAATTGTAAAAGGGTACTTGCTAATTTCGAAAAACTCATACCGGAGGTGGCGGAGATCATATCAATTCCCGACTCGCCATTTTCTCTGATGATTTTCACCACCACTTCTTCATCGGGATTTAAATCAACGAAGAGCGAAGTTTGCAATGCGGCTTTCTCTTTCACTTTATCATCTGTCCAGCTCATCATCCACAGTAAATCATCGGCAGAAGTGATGAGCGCCGCCTTATTCTCTCTGATATAATCATTGCATCCTCTGCTAAAAACATCCGTCGTCCTTCCGGGAAAAGCAAATACATCTCTGTTATAACCTTGCGCCAAATCTGCAGTGATTAACGCTCCCCCCTTCCCACTGGCTTCCACCACTACAATCGCATCACACATGCCGGCCACAATCCTGTTTCGAGTCGGGAAATTTTCCCGGTCGGGGTTGGTGCCACTGGGATATTCCGTGAGGAGTCCGCCATGTTTCATCATCTTTCCCGCGGTGTTGCGGTGGAGATGAGGATAAATTCTATCCATGCCATGTGCCGTAACTCCAATTGTTGGAAGAGCATGTTTCAGGGCCGCTTCGTGGGCAGTGATATCTATTCCATAGGCTAAGCCGCTGACGATGGTCACATTTTCCTCCTTCAAACCCTCTACAAGTAGTTTCGTCATCTCCTCACCGTAAGGAGTAGCCGAACGCGTTCCCACAACAGCTACAAATCGTCCTTCGTTCAGGTCCGCCTGACCTCTGTAATAAAGTAAAACCGGCGCATCGGGACATTGCACCAACCTTTTGGGATAATTTGCATCGGTAAAAAACAAGGGAAGTACTTTATGCTTTTGCGTAAAATGCAATTCCTTTTCTGCCTGATCCATTACCGGAGTGCTGAAAGCCTTCTTGATCCGCTTGGCACCAACGCCCGGAATTTTAGTCAACAATGATTTCTTCTCCCGAAACACGGCCTCCGCACTGCCACAATGCTGGTACAATGCCCGCGCAATTACGGGACCGACATTTGGCAGCAAACTCAATGCTATACGATGGAGAATTTCCTGTTCTGATATCATACCTAAAATTACTGTCCGGGAATGCTGATAAAATCACCGATGGGGACTTTGCAAATATAAACTGAAAAATAAACGCTACGTACAGACTATTCATGTACAAACATTTAAATTTGATAAACACTGTTTCTCTCCTTAAGAATTATAAATTCTGTCCGGATTTCATAATCATTTTAAAATATTCATTCGGATAATACTAAAGCCAATACCTTTGTTCTATCCATTTTGAATTTCAACCTCCGGCATCCATGAACGGCATTCTCATCATTCTGCGTCGTCTCCCCGCTTCGGGCATGGCCTTGTTTCCTTTTATCTTGCTAAGGAAAAAAGATCTTCCGCATACACCGCAACTGCTGAATCATGAGCGGATTCATCTTCGTCAGCAGTTGGAGTTGCTTATCCTTCCCTTTTATTTTTGGTATATCGTCGATTATCTCTACAGGAGATTGACCGGAAATAACCACCATGAAGCCTACCGGTCTATTATTTTTGAACGAGAAGCCTACGCGAATGATGGAGATCCGGAATACCTGAAGAAAAGAAAGTTCTGGGGTTTTTTAGGAAACTAAGAACTTATAGAATTACAAATTGCCACTACTTGTCTTGATCTAGAGATTTTTATTTTAAAGAATTATCCTCAGAAGGTTTCACGCAGAGGCGCTAAGACGCAGAGATAAAAAAGAGATCGCGGATCGGAATTTTTATATTTTACCTTTAACATTTGGTCTGTCAACGTTATCAGAATATAGGTAGCGGACTGTAAAAACATTCGAAAACCGGAGGTCTTGGATCAAAGCTCAATAAAAGAACAATAGTAAATAATTCTCTTGTAATGCGTCCAGATGCTATTGTACCGACTATATTTGCGACAATGAACGCCGGTCCGGTAATAACTGTAAAGGATTTAAAGAAGAGTTACGCCTCCTTTGAAGCCGTGAAGGGTATCAGTTTTGATGTGTTTGAGCGGGAAATTTTTGGCTTGCTGGGTCCCAATGGAGCAGGAAAAACAACGACCCTGGAAATCATTGAAACTTTACGGGAAAAAAGTTCCGGTGAAGTCACTGTAGCCGGATATAACATCGACAAAGACGCGAATGCCATCAAACAAATTATCGGTGTGCAATTGCAGGCGGCAGGCTATTATCCCAGTCTGACGCTTACGGAACTCATTCAACTTTTTGCCGGACTCTATAACGTTACTGCAGATCCGATGTCGATGCTAAAAAAGGTGGGGCTGGGGGAAAAACATAAGGCGAAGTATAAAGAACTCAGTGGCGGACAAAAGCAACGATTCAGTATTGCCACCACACTGATCAACCAACCGGCTATCGTTTTCCTCGATGAACCGACTACCGGATTGGATCCGCAAGCACGCAGAAACCTTTGGGACCTCATTCGGGAAATTCGCGATGCAGGTACTACAGTCGTGATCACCACTCATTATATGGATGAAGCGGAACAGCTCTGTGACAGAGTGGCGGTCATGGAATCCGGACGAATCATTGCCCTGGATTCACCGGATGCACTTATAGATAAATTGGTGGCGACAGGGTTTGAAAGGAAAAAAGAAGTGAAGAAAGCGAATCTGGAAGATGTGTTTCTTCAATTGACAGGACACGAGTGGCGGGAAGAATAATTTTCAATTTGAAAATTATTCAATTTGAAAATTTGAAGATGGGTTGATGAATGATGAATGATAAGATGAATGACTTTGATGAAAGATTGGATGAATAAATATGAAGTAATATAGTTGAATAGCTGTTTTGAGAGACTATAATAAACGATGTTGATCAATGCTATGATGAATAATTCGAAATGGTATTTAATGGAACTTGTTAGTGTGATAGTAAAGGAAGAAACAAAATAAAATAAGTTATTTTAGTATGTTTAATTTATTAGTTAAAATTACTTCGTGAAGAATTACTCGCAAATAAAAGCGATGCTGGCTATTGCGCGGGCGAGTTTCAGGTCGATACTGAGGAGTCCTTCTGCGGTGGTGTTTACGTTGCTTTTCCCTTTGATATTTATTCTTGTCTTTGGATTCATCAATGGTGGCGGATTGAGTTTAGATGTAGCGCTGGATGGAAGGAGTGATACCAGGAATCCGGTCTTTGATAGTATTGTCTCGTTGCAGGGCTTACATCTTATTCCGGGTATTGCGGAGGAAGAACTTCCGGTTAAACTGCAAAAGGGAGATATTGATGCTATTGTCAATATTCAAAAAACACTTACGGATAATACTGTGTCTTATTCACTCGAAGTCACCACCAGCAGAGCTGCACGGGAAAAGGGGGTGATTATCCGTTCCATGCTTGAACATCTCGCTGATAAGGCCAACCTGAATGCTGCACAGGCCGAAAATAAAATGGTGGAATTAAAAACGAAAGAAGTAAATGTGCGCGAGTATAAAACGATTGATTTTATTCTGCCCGGACAATTGGGATTTTCATTGCTGAGTTCAGGGGTCTTCGGAACAGCATTCGTCTTTTTCAATTTAAGGCAAACGCTGGTGATTAAAAGATTTTTCGCGACTCCTATTCGCAAACCTTATATCGTACTCGGAGAAGCCATCAGTCGTCTGGTTTTTGCATTGCTGGGAGCAGCCTTCCTCATTCTCATCGGACATTTCGCGTTCGGTTTTACCCTCATTCACGGTTTTGCCACCTTCGCTACCATGTTACTTTTGTCAGCCCTGGGCCTTATCGTTTTTATGGGATTTGGCTTTGTAGTATCCGGAATTGCAAAAAGTGAGAGCACCATTCCTCCACTGGCGAACATCGTTACCCTACCACAATTTCTACTATCCGGCACTTTTTTCGAAATCGAGAATTTTCCGGCCTGGTTACAGCCATTATGTAAAATATTGCCACTCACCTACTTAAATGATGCCATGCGCATGGTAGCCTATGAAGGCGCCGGCCTCGAACGCTTACTTTTACCGCTGGGCATCATCACGCTTTGGGGCATCATCATCTATGCTTTGGCGGTGAAATTTTTTCGCTGGGAATAAATGACGGAATGACAGTACCTTTGCTGCGGCATCCTCTTTGATAGCGGGTGTCGCTGTAAAACATTCATACGGGATAACCGTTAGTACCCTAACAAGAAAAACAAAAAAAGGAAAATAGCCATGATGGGAATTTATTTGATTTCGATAGTATTTATGCTGATCGGTTGGTTGGTAAGTATGCAATTGAAGCGCAAATTCAAGGAGTATTCATTGACACCAATCAGTTCAGGAATGAGCGGACAGCAGATTGCAGAACGTATGCTTCGCGATAACAATATTCACGATGTAAAAGTAATTTCGGTAGAAGGTCGACTCACCGACCATTATAATCCTCTCGACAAAACGGTAAATTTGAGTCACGATGTATTTTACGGACGCAATGCGGCGGCGGCGGCAGTTTCTGCACATGAATGCGGACACGCCGTACAACATGCACGCGCCTACAGTATGCTTCAACTCCGTTCTGCGTTAGTGCCGGTCGTTAGTTTCGCATCACAATGGGTGCATTGGGTATTGTTAGCCGGAATATTTATGGTGAATACCTTCCCCAGCCTCTTACTCGTAGGAATCACACTTTTTGCCGTTACTACTGCCTTTAGTTTTATTACACTCCCTGTAGAGTTTGATGCCAGTAAGCGGGCTTTAGTGTGGTTAGAAAGTGCCAACATTACCACTCCGCAGGAACATACCCAATCAAAAGATGCGCTCTGGTGGGCGGCGATGACCTATGTGGTGGCTGCTTTGGCTGCATTGGCGACGTTGATGTATTATGTGATGATTTATATGGGAAGACGCGACTAACTTTTGCTACCGGCTACCGGCTACTGGTGGGGAGATGCCGCTCCCCATCGCGAGCGAAAATCTTCGTTAGGAGATGAAAGCCTCGCGACTGTTTGCTTTTTTTCAGGAAGTATAATATTTCAGTCGATAACTTATAAATGCCTTGCGGAAACGTGGGGCATTTTTTTTGGTGGTTAGTGTAAAGGAATGCGCTTTTTAGTACAATAGTTACTGCCTTTTTGAGTATTTATTTGACTCCGAAAAAGATGAGTGAAATTTCATGTTATGATTTACATATACTACAAATGCGTTATTGACTTACGTAGGCTAATCGCCTCATATTTGTAATATGAAGAGGACTATCGGGTCATTGTTGTTTTTGTTGGTGTTTTTATCACATCATTTGTGCGCGTATACCTTGGAATGGGCAAGTGTTTGCCCGTCAAATACTGATCTGTTTCCCCAGGATAATATTACTGATGCCACCGGAAATGTATACAATACCGGGCGCTATCGGGGAACTACGGATTTAGATCCTACTGCCGGTGTCAGCAGCTTTACAGCCAATGGATTTACCGATGCCTTCATTCAGAAACTGGACCCTGCAGGTAATTTTTTATGGGTATTAAACTATACCGGCGGGAGCTGGGAGCAGATAAACGGATTAACGATTGATGGCGCCGGGAATCTATATACCATTGGACATTTTGGAGGAACTGTAGATTTTGACGCGGGACCCGGGGTTTTTTCTTTAACATCGAATGGAGGAAATGACCTGGTGATTCTTAAATTATCACCGGCCGGAAATCTTATTTGGGCCATCTCGATGGGAGGAGTGTCCAATGAGGAGGGTTTATTTATTGGCTGTGATGCTTCCGGAAATATTTATGGTGGATGTTTATTCTCAGGAAGTGTTGATTTTGATTCCGGACCCGGTACATCCCTTCTTACAGCCACCGGTGGCGCGGATGTTTGTATTTTTAAACTGGATCCGTCCGGAAATCACTTATGGGCGGTATCCTTTGGAACCACATCTTCCGAAGCTTTATCGGGAATGGATATAAACAGTTCTGGCGATATCATTCTTACCGGATCTTTCAGCGGATCAGGCGACTTCAACCCTAACGCCGGTGTATATACCATGACGGCTGTTGCCTTTTCTGATATCTTTTTCGTCAAGCTCAATGCTCTTGGCACCTTTCTATGGTCTTCATCTCTGGGAAGTGCCGGTTTCGATTTTTCTCAGAATGTTTGTTTTACTTCCACCGGTGAAATATTGGTGGTGGGCGGATTTAATAATGTGCTGGATTTTGATCCCGGACCCGGTACGAATGTGCTCACACCGACATCCATGAATGGATATTTATTAAAACTCAATAGTGCCGGAAACTTTTTATGGGTACAACAATTTAGCGGATTTTCGATGATTCCAACGCAAGTGGATATTACTACTGCAGGAAAAATATTTCTTGCCGGTTCATTTAAAGGAACCGTGGATTTTGATCCGGGTCCCGGAGTCGTATCCGTAACTTCCGGCAATATTCAAACCGATGCGTTTGTGCGGCGACTTGATCAAAACGGTGCTTACGAATGGCACCTGGACCCTGAGGGAGCGATTGATTTTGATCAACTATTCGCTATGACCATTTCTACTGCCGGACATGCGTTCTTTATGGGAAGATTCACCGCCGGATCGATCGACTTATTAATGGGCCCCGGCGTATTTTCGATTACGAATAGTGTTCCTGGCACAGGAAATGGTTTCTTTTTTAAGCTCAATGCCGGAAGTCCTCTGCCGGTAGAATGGGGTCAGCTGGATGCACTTCCTGTTGCAAACAAAGTGGTCATACGTTGGACAACACTATCAGAGATCAATAATGATTACTTTGAAATTGAAAGAAGTTTAGATGGATTCCTGTGGACTGTTATCGGAATAGAAGATGGTCATGGTCATTCGAATCATGCAATTAATTATATTCATGACGATTTCTCTCCAGTAGAGGGAATACTCTATTACCGTATTCGACAGACAGACTTCAATGGCCATTCAGCATTGTCAGAGGTGGTGGCGGTTCGCTATAGCGATAAAGACACGGAAACGATTCATTTCTCTATTTTGCAAGGCAATCAAGCTCTTCTGCTTTGGTCGGCTCAAAACTCAGAAACAGTATCCGTAGAATTGTTTACACCTGACGGATGTATCCTTCAGCATAAGTCACGACTATCATTGCCGGCTGAAATAGACCTTGCCGGAGTATCTTCCCAATTGATCTATATAAGAGTCAGTTGCAATACTATTTCAACTACCTACAAGCATTTTCATCTATAGCCTTCCTTCATTAAAGCAACAGCTATTTCCTGTCCGGAATTTCATGATTCGAAATGATGGCCTGAATTGATATTTATCAGTCACTTGAATCACTATTTTTGCTCAATGAGTCTTCCACAACCTATCATTGACCGCATCAAGCTGCTTGAAGAGAAATACACTGCCATGGGCCAGGACCTTCTCTCCTACCTTGATGGCCTTCTATATGCCGATGTCTGCACGTACTGGGATTATATCCATCTCGATACCCTACTGAGCCTCCAGCAACCCCGGACTAAGTTTCCGGACGAATCGGTGTTTATCATGTATCATCAGGTCACGGAGTTGTACTTCAAGTTAGCCTTACATGAACTGCAGCAAATTGTAGAGAGAGGACCTGATGCCACCTTTATGGCCGCACGACTCCAACGGGTGAACCGGTACTTCTCGGTACTCACCAGTTCTTTCGATATCATGGGCGATGGTATGGAACGCGAGCAATTTCAAAAGTTCAGAATGAGTTTATTGCCCGCCAGTGGTTTTCAAAGTGCGCAGTACAGAACGATAGAAATTTATGCAACTGATTTTATTCGGTTAGTAGATAAAGATGTCCGTGCTTCTTTTGAAAACAAGAAAGCCACTTTGGAAGAAATGTTCGAACATATTTACTGGAAAGCCGGAGCCACCGAACTATCCACCGGCAAGAAAACACTTACACTGCGACAATTCGAAGAAAAATATTCCCGGCAGTTGATTGAAACAGCAGAGCGATTGCAATCGTGTAATATGTGGTCAATTTATAAATCCCTCTCTCCCGAAGAACAGGAACGTGACGATTTACGAATTGCAATGCGCCAGTTAGATGTCAATGTCAACATCAATTGGCCGTTGGTACACTACAGATCAGCAGCAAAATATCTCCAGGCCAACCCTGCCGACATCGCAGCAACCGGCGGCACCAACTGGCAAAAATACCTACCTCCCCGTTTCCAAAAAAGAATTTTCTATCCCGAACTCTGGAGCTCCGAAGAAATGGACAACTGGGGAAAAGGTTGGGTAGATGAGGTGAGAGGGAGATGATCTGTTATGACAGGCCCCCCATGTAATGACAGGTCGCGACCTGTCATTGACCTCCAAGACCAGGCCCTGGGTAGATGAGATAAGGGGGAGATGATATGCAGAGGTGATCGGGTCAGGGAGTCATACGGTTCTTGTTGAGCGGTACAAAATAACCTCCCTAAGCTTAGAGTTCGGAGATTCATCAAATAAATTTCATTAAATTTGCTATATGTCTGTAAGAAATACTGTTATCGAAGCGATCCGGCGAATCAAACCTCAATTAGTTGACAAGTACAATGTCTCCTCTATTGGACTCTTTGGTTCAATTGTTCGCGATGATTTCTCCCCGACAACCAGCGATGTAGATATTGTAGTCGACTTCTCGAAACCCATTGGAATTGAATTTATCGATTTAGCAGACTATCTTGAAGACCAAATCAAAAGGAAAGTTGATTTAGTGTCTAAAAACGGAATCAAAGCAAAGTATTTTGAAGAAATTGAACGAGAAATAATTTATGTCTAAGAGGTCGCCTAAATTGTTAGTTCAAGATATTCTTGAAAGTGGACAGAAAATTATAAAATATACTGATGGAATTTCTTTTGAAGAGTTTGTGAATGACTCCAAAACGGTTGATGCTGTCAGTAGGAATTTTGAAATCATCGGAGAAGCGGCAAATCGGCTACCGGATGAATTTAAAGAAGCGCACCCGAATATAAACGGGCATAAAATCCGGGGATTTCGGAATAGAATAATTCATGATTATTTTGGAATTGACTTCAACATCGTTTGGATAATTAAAGAAACGTTTCTTCCTGATACAATAGTTAAGATTAAAAAAATTGATTTATAAAAAATTTTACGTTGCTTAGCGGATACTTAATAAGCTGCTTCTCTTTATAATATTGCAACAAAAGTAGACCGTCCACACGCAATCTTGCTACATGCTTTCTGCTATTGGGTTTATCAATTTCTGTAATCAGTTTGGGGTATAAGTTGTCGCTACCATTTAACAAATCTCCCTGTTAAAACTTCCTTCTCGGTACTTAACCGAACAATGTACACACCATCAGGTTGGGACGAAAATGAACTACTGTTGCTAAAATAACTTCCATCTGTTCCGGAAGAAATGCGATCAATTATCTGCCCGTTAATATTATAAAACTCTAATGTGGCTTGTCTTCCTTGTAAATCTTCTGCGTTAGTAAAAACCGTTTGCCAGGATTTATCATAATAAAGTTTCAACTCTTTGTTTTTATGGAATAAGTTTGGTAGCCCTACAGCAGTGAGTGTATCGCATGGGCTACCATGTAAGGTGTCTAATTCATAGTTGTGGTTGTTGGGAAGGCCAGTATAGGCCTTATGTCCACCAAGATAAAATGAAAATGGTTGGTAATCACATGCAATGCCTGCGCTATCCGGGTAATTAATTACTGATAGGTTAGAATTAGTTGTATTAACAGTTCCGTAACAATATAGATAATCAAAACAGGAATCAGGACCGGCCCAAGTAACACTATGGTATATTTTGCCATCTGGACCAATCTCCAATAAACCTGGGAGATCAGGAGCTAAAAATGTTGCCAATGTTTCTGCGCTGGCCAGAAAATTTGTTGCATTTAAATCAAATTGATACAGGTATCCTGTATCCTGATTAAACGTTTGATATATCTGAGAAATATACAATTTGCTTTCATTGGGTGATATTTCAAAACCCCAGCACCATTGTAAGGGGCTTCCTAAATTATTATAAGTAATTTGGTTCAAAAAAATTCCATTGCACCGATCAAAATCAAATCGCTCAACTATACCTCTTGAGGCTACATTGTATAAATGATTCCCTCCAGAGTTAAATTTTAACCTGTATGTACCTTCTGCAGTTGCAAGAATTCCGATATTTTGTGTTGGATTAGCTGCAACACCTGTTGGACTAACTAAATAAGCAGTAATGTCATTTTTTGGGGCAAAATCCCAACTTCTGGCAATAACCCACCAATCGCGTCCATTTCCATGACGAACTGCTGTTATTCCATCACAGATTTGATCAGTTCTTAACTGAACATTCTTCAGTATTACTTTTCCTAATCCACCATTAAATGATAAATCAATAATTGAATAATATAGACCTGGTGTGACACTCGTTACACCAGCACAAAAAACATAGAAGCGATTAATATTAGTAGGATCCGGTACTATTACCATTTCTTGATACCAGAGAGTACCAACAATTGAATCACCTTTATCCATTAATTGATGTGCCTTATTTACAACGTAGCCATAGGTATAATTAAATGTTGGTAACCTCCATTGGTAAACATAAGGAGTTCCACAATAAAATAGAAGATCTCCATTGCTATCACAAATACTTGCGCAAGTACCCCTAGATTGTAAAACACTATAGGTTGGTTGTGGATTAATCAAATTTTTAAAATCTATGGCAGCACTATCACCGAAAGCCCAATATCTATCAGTAAACTGCGCCTGTACATCGGAAAAACAGAATCGGATGAAAAGGAAAAGAAAAAAGATTCTACGGATCATGAACTGATGGATGTTTAATTCTATAGTATAAAGATAGGAATTTAGATTTCCTGAAATTTTTAAGTGGTTAAAGTAATGATAGGTCGCGATCTGTCCTAACTTTAAGGAACATGATGCGCGGCCCATCACAATGACTAGCAAGACCTTTCACAAAATTCATTTCAAGAATAAATAAGTACGAATTGCCCAAATCTTCAACAAACTTGGATCTGAATTAGAAATTTAAATATTAATAATCAACACTTTAAATGAAATAATAAATTATAAATAGGTTTATACTATAAACTACTTTACATTTGCCTTATACTTCTAAAAAACATGAAAAAACTACTTCTATCTCTACTCTTCTCCTGGTTGCTGCTCCTCTGCGCAAGCCAGGTAAACGCTCAACCGGCCAAAACTCAACCTAAAGAAAAGACCCGTCGCTTCTTACTGAAGTACATGGCGGAGATTGATTCTAGTCAAGGCGATTCGAAAGAAGTTATTCTGAGAGGCATCGAAATGGTGGCCAATGCAACAGTCACCGATTGGATTTCACAATACCATGCTGCTTTTTACAATGCGGTAATTGGTGTGAATAAAAAGGATACCGCAATGGCTAACAAAATGCTTGACAAAGCCGCTTACTACATTAAGCGTGCCGACTCCCTGCAAAAAGATGAATCAGAGATCGTGTTGTTACAAGCGATGATCAATGGAATGCGCATTAAAGTGAATCCCGCACTCGGAGAAAAACTCGGACCCGCGGTGATGACAGAATATGAAAAAGCGAAGAAGTTAAACGCAGAAAACCCGCGCGTATGGTTAGTCCTTGGCGAATCCCTCACCTATATGCCGGAAGAATCAGGTGGCGGAAAAAAGAAAGCAAAGGAATATCTAAATACAGCCATTGCTAAATACGCCAACGATAAACACGATGATCCCGCCTGGCCTTCCTGGGGCCTGGACAGAGCCAAACAACTCCTTGCCGATCTCGAAAAAAGCAAATAGTAATCGTTTAACCGCTCTGTCTACACCTCCTTCCACATCCCCTAACCTTTCCAAAGTATTCCTACGCACCTCAACAAATATC
The DNA here is from genome assembly GCA_016713925.1 of Bacteroidota bacterium. Taxonomy (NCBI): domain Bacteria; kingdom Pseudomonadati; phylum Bacteroidota; species Bacteroidota bacterium. The sequence goes on along the minus strand of JADJOH010000008.1, from coordinate 873,369 downwards.
AACGTATATCAAAGTATCCCCACGTATATCAATGTACATCCAAGTATAAACAACTGTACCCATGAAAAACGAAAAATCAAACATGACGAGCGAAGAGAGTCTCGCCATTATCCGTTCAATGATTGAATCCACCAAACAGGATTTACGCGACAATGGTTCCTGGTTCTTGCTCTGGGGATGGTTGGTATTCTTCGCCAGTGCTATCCATTATATATTATTGCAAACTGGCTTTGACCAGCCCTACCTTGCCTGGATGCTGATGCCGTTGGGCGGAGTAATCAGTGTTTTCAAAGGTATGCGTGAAGAGAAACAACAAAAAGTAAAAACACAAATTGATGATTTCATGAAATATGTGTTGATTGCTTTCCTGGTATCTCTCTTCATTGTACTTGGATTTATGTCGAAGTTGCAATTGTACACGTATCCGATGGTAATGATGGTGTACGGATTCTGGTTATTTATCAGTGGTGGCGTTATCAACTTCCGTCCGCTGCAGGTGGGTGGAATTATTAACTGGGCATTGACCATTGCCGCCTTCTTTGTCGGATTCGAGACCCAACTTCTGCTGCTTGCGTTGGCTGTGTTGCTCGGCTATATTATCCCGGGTTATATTCTTGGTAGTCGTTACAACAAAGCGATTCAAAACAGTACGGCTGTATTGGCATGAGCAATAAAGCAATGTTTAGTGAACTGGATCCTCTCCTGCATCAGCAACTACGCTTGTCGGTGGTGTCACTGCTGATGCATGTGAAGGAGGCGGAATTCACTTATATTCGGGAGAAGACAGGCGCTACTGCCGGTAACCTGAGTGTGCAGATCAATAAGCTGACAGAGGCAGGATACATTGAAGTAAAAAAATCTTTTCGCGATAATTATCCGCTAACAAAATGTAACATCACCGACAATGGTCGTAAAGCCTTTGAAAAATACGTGAAGGCCTTACAGGATTATTTAAAACCACAACCTTAAATAAAACGGGATCTTCAAAAAGAGATCCCGCTTTTATATATACTGCTTTTGATGATACCCGCCTGTAGCAAACTCCAATCACTTTTCTTCACTGAGCTTATACTTCATCAGATATCTTCTATACAATTCCTTTTGATAATTATCCAAATCAATCCTTCTCCCCTGTATAAAAGCCATTTCCACTTTATTGCCGGTCATGTCAAGTGCATCTCCACCGGAGATAAATAATGTAGCATCCTTATTATCTTCCAGTGTCCCGCATTGCTTATCAATTCCCAAAATACGAGCCGGAGCACTGGTAACTGCCATCAACGCTTCTTCCTTTGTTAATCCATGTCCTGCAGCAGTGCCCGCCTGAAATCCCAGGTTCCGTTGTTGCCAGAATCCTTCATCCGCAATGGCAAAATCTACCCCTGCTTGTTTCAGGAGATATGGCAGCTTATAGGGAAGATCAACATCTTCATCCTCCCGCTGTGGCAAGGCATGCGTTCGGGTGATTATTACAGGCACTTTATGTTGCTTCAATACATCAGCAACTCTCCAACTATCTGCACCACCGGCTATGGCTATCCGAAGATTATACTTTACAGCAAAGTTCACCGCCTCCAAAATTTCCCGGGCAAATTCACAGCGCACATACAACGTCATGCTCTTGTCGAACAATCCCTTCATCGCTTCCAGATGCCGGTTCTTTACTGCCGGTACTGATTTCGCGTAAGCGGAGGCGTCGTTGAACAATGTATAGAGCGACTGCAAAGCCTTTTCATTTCGTTCCCTTTGTTCCTCCTCCGAATCGGCCCAGGGTGCCTTAAAAATCCGCATGGAAGGCCAGTTTACCCAGATCCCATCGTCGGCTTTAATGACAGCATCCTCCCAGTTCCAGGCATCCAATTGCATTACCGAGGAACTTCCGGATAACAACCCTCCCTGCGGAGCCACTTGTGCCATAAGGACTCCATTGTCACGCACCGTAGGAATCACTCTTGAATCGGTGTTATAGGCAATGAGCGCGCGTGCACTTGGATTAATACTTCCACTCTCCCTGAAATCGTTGGTCGCACGTACCAATTCCAGATCACTTAACCCGAGATTGGTATTCATGGCTATGAAGCCGGGATAAACATGTTTCCCGTTCACATAGATGATGGTATCGAAGGAGCGGGGGTCCGGCTTGAATCCTTTCCCATCCATTACAAAACTTAACTTGCCTTTATCAATGCCTATCGCACTCATCTCAATGACTTGCCCGTTACCAATATGAGCAGTAGCCCCCATGAGAAGGATGCGGGTGTTGCTGCTATCCGCCGGAACAGGTCGCTGGGCGAAGAGACTAACGTTGGCGAGTAGGAGTAAATAGAATATTAATTTCTTGTTCATACTATTCATGGGGTAAATGTTCCATATCGTTACAATGATATAATTCCTGCACCGTAGCCGTGGGTTTCTGCATGGCGCCTCCGGATGATTTTTCATCCATCATCTTTTTGATGAGGCGTTGACGTTCTGTTTCGATGGCTATACGTGCTTCCTGATCTTTCTTTAAATCATAATAGCAAACACCATCTACAAAAGTCTTGACCGGCTTTGAATACACCGAGAGCGGCGGACCATTCCACAAGACCAGGTCCGCATCCTTCCCTACCTTTATGCTTCCCACACTTTTATCTACATGCAATAATTTAGCAGGGTTCAGCGTCACGAATTTAAGTGCTTCTTCCGGAGAGACTCCTCCATACTTCACTGCTTTTGCTGCTTCCTGATTGAGTCGTCGCGCCATTTCTGCATCATCACTATTAAATGCAGTTACGACTCCATTTTTATGTATCAACGCACCGTTGTACGGAATGGCCTCAATCACCTCATACTTATACGCCCACCAATCCGCGAAGGATGAACCGCCTGCACCATGTTGTTTCATCTTGTCCGCTACTTTATACCCTTCGAGGATATGTGTAAATGTATTCACGGTAAACCCAAAAGTATCCGCCACATGCATCAGCATATTTATTTCTCCCTGCTGATAGCTATGGCAAGTGATGAAGCGCTTTTTATTGAGGATCTCCGCCAGGGCTTCCAGCTCAAGATCTCTCCGGGGCATGGGTGAAACACTCTTTCCAGAGGCAGGTTTCGATTTAGAATGGACATTGTCATATTCCCTCGCTCTAGTAAACCCATCCATATAAATCTGCTCCACGCCCATACGTGTTTGCGGATAGCGGCTAACGTTATTATCGCCCCAGTTGGACTGCTTCACATTTTCTCCCAGGGCAAACTTTATAAATCCATCGGCACCTTTAAATTTCATCTCCTCGGCAGCATGTCCCCATCGTAACTTAATCAAGGCAGATTGTCCGCCTATAGCATTGGCACTTCCGTGTAACAAATGCGAGGTAGTAACGCCTCCGGATAGCTGACGATAGATATTGATATCATCAGAATTAACGACATCGCCTATACGCACTTCTGAAGTGATCGACTGTGTTCCTTCATTGACGCCATCATCGATGGCAATATGCGAATGCTCATCAATAATGCCCGGACTTAAATGCATACCTGTACCATCGATAATTTCAGCAGCGGAAAGATCCTTGCTTACCTCAGCAGCAGCCTTTCCGATCATGGCTATTTTACCATCACGAATTAAGACGTCGGTATTCTGCAACACACCCTGCTCCTCACAGGTCCATACGGTAGCGTTCCTGATTAATACTGTTGATGCCTTTGGGAAATTCTCTTTTCCCCTCCAGCCATAGCTCATATTCGGATACCATACTTGTGGAAGAACGAAGAGGCTATCCTTTTTCGTTGTATCTTTTTTTGCTTCGACAGGACCCGTTTTTGTGGCCGTCCAGAGGAGCCATCTCCCATCGGGTGTCTGCGCCTGACCGGAGATGGAATTGAAGGATGCATCCAAACTTCCATTCAAACGATAAGCGCCCTTGCCTTTCACCGGTTCAAATCGGAAAGTCCATTGCGAACTGAATAGTTGTGCTTCCACTTTTACTTTAGTAGAATCACGTTGCAACGTCCATTCGGGTGCATTCATATCACCGCTTGCCTTAAGATTCCAGTTGTTCAAGGTATCCAGTTTCAAGCTGTAGTTTCCTCTTATGTCAATGCTATCGGATGTTTTGATCACGTAGCGTTTTCCCGCGACCCAATTCTCCAGAACGACATTGTCTTTTTCAAAATAATCCTTTGTACAGATGAAAAAATTTGCAATCATGCCGGAACGCAATGCACCCAGTTTATCGGCACAACCCAGGAGAGAGGCAGGAACGGTAGTCAGTGCATTCAAAGCTGCTTCTTTAGATAGTCCGCATTTAATTGTCTTGAGTAATGCAGCAGAAAATTCCTTCTTCTCCTTCAATCCATCGGTAGTAAAGGCAAATCGCACTCCTGCATTTTGAAGCATCAGGGCATTAGCAGGAGCCATCTCCCAATGAAGCATCTCTCCCAAACTCACGTTCAGGGCATCGAAAGGATTGGTAATATCATATGCCTTCGGAAAATTCAATGGGATAATAAATGCCGAACCGGTCTTACGTATTTCCTCCACGCGTTTGTATTCATCTCCGCCGCCTTTCAAAATATAATTTACACCAAATTCTTTGGCTATCCGATCCGCCCGAAGCGCAGAACGATAATCACCCACTTCAAAAATCTGAGGCAAGCCCTTGTTGGCATTCCATGCTGCGAGAGAAATATCCATCTCCCTGTTCGTTGTTTGCGCATACCATTGTGCATCCAGATAGGTTTGACGAAGCAATGCAATAGAACCCATTAAGGAAGATGGATAATCTTGCGTGGAAGACCCCTTATTAAAGGAAAGCGCATTTGCTACTTTGTCTTTCAAAATCATGGCTCGCTCCTCCTCTTCTCCCAGGAGGACCAATGCAGCAGTTCCTCTGGCAATCCCATCCTTCTGTAACGACAACGCAGTACCGAAACCGAGCTTCCGCAGTTCCATGGCCCGCTTTTCATCTACTGTAAAATACATATACGCCTCAGTTTCGGAACGGATAGCCTGATTCCAGTGATAGGCACCCGGCGTCGCACTTTCCACCTGCGCACCGCGTTCACGGCGATTGGCTCTTGTGGGTGGTTTAGATTCCGGCTGCCCATAATCGGTAAACGGATCAATAAATGAAGGATAGACATACCGGTCCTTCAAATCATACACCACGGCATCAGCGGGGATAGTGACTCCTGTACCGGCAGCAATAATCTTGTCCTTTCGAATCAATAGCGTGGCACCCTTGATCACGGTTTTCGCATCCACTACGAGCGTTGCGTTCCGGAAAGCTATGGGTATTGACCGCTCATCCGACAATCCGGTTACGGGTTTGGTGGTCTGGGCATTCACCGTTTCAAGACCAAAAAATAACGTGAATAACAATGTTAGTATTTTTCTCATTTCCATTTCAGGCTGGACGACGAAGGTAATAGTTTTATAACCGTGACCGTTCAGAAAAGCCGGGGAATCTAAATGCCCTGATTTTGTAGAACATAAACGCACCGATGTCCGAAAACAGACCTGCTTCAGAAGCTGCTTTTCAGCTCTTCCGCCTCCCCAAAGAAAGGCCGGTGCTGGACTATGTACTGCAAAAGTTGGGAGAAGGTGCGAGTCCGGAGCGGCATGAACTCCTGGAAGCCTTGCTGAACATGTACCGTACCTCTACAGGCTTCGATCCTTTTGCCATGTCGAAAGCCCGGTTTAAAAGATTAAAAGCGGCCGAGTTCCGCCAAACATTGTTGGAGATTGACCATGAAATCGGTCTCTTGCTGCAATCAACGGAATACAAAAAACAGATCACCCGGCAATCCGATTACGCCCCGCTCTTTGCAGCCTATCTGGAACTTGCGGAGAGCATTCAGTTGCATCCACCCTTGTCCCTCACCGATGAGCTGGAAGATTTTGAAAATAAATGTGAGACCCATGAGGCGGAAGATTTAATCCTGACTTTATATCGACAACAATCTGCCTTTCTTGAAGAATTGTATCGCAGGGAAGGACCGGAAGGCTTTCTAAAGAAATATGATAGAATAACAGAACGGCAGCAACAATTGCAGCAACAATTTCGCATCGGTTTTGAACTCATCCAACTTGAACAAGCAGCGGACAAGGGACTCTCGGATGAAACAAAGATAAATGCTGTATTACAGGAATTGGGCAAACTGCTGACACTTGAAAAGAACGCGACTCATAAATACAGCCTCCTTCTCAAGATACTCCGTGCTGCTGTACTAACGCCTACGCCCTCCCGAAATTTAGCACCCTATCTTGACTATCTGGAAGAATCCCTGAATCAGCTCTTAATTTATCATCCGGAGTCGAAAGGAAGGGTGCTTACCATACTGGCGCAGTACAAGCTACAGGCGGGGCGGGAAAAACGTTTGCAATGGCTGGATGAAGCAGAGAAGGAAGCCCGCTTGCATGAACTCCATGATGAACGGCCGGCATTGCGCTTCGTGCGTTGTCAGATTGAGGCCGATTACGGTGACCTTGATGCAGCGCTGCGTTGTCTGAACGAAGTAGAGCATCTGATTTATAAAGCCTCTTCCCGAAGTCTGGCCGCAAGAAATAACTGGATTAAATTATCAGAGCTACGTACCCTGATCTTTACATTAAAAGCCTTAAAGCAAGAAGAGATTCAAGCCGATCAATTGAATCATATGCGCCAACTGGCAGAAGATATGGGCCGGCACCGACATGAAATTTCTATCATGCTTCAGGAATGGAAAGGTCTGCAGCATTTCATTAACAAAGATTACGAGGATGCTATACCCTGCTTTGAGAAAGCAAAATCCCATCGCAAAAAGCAACAAGATCATCCCTGGTATCTGATGAATAAATTTTTCTGTTCCCTGCTCGGCAAATCCCGCAAAAAAGAAGATACCGCCGGACTTGCCCTCTTGCTTCAAGAAATGAAGGAACCCTTCTATTCCTCCGTTTGCGGAGCCATCATGAAAGAAGCCTATGCACAAAGCAAAACTGTCTCAGGCCTTAAGTAAATCTTATTCTTTTCATCCGCGCAAACCCCCTAAATCCGTTTAATCCGTGTTCCTGTTATAAAATCATGTAATAACAAAATATTTGGACAAGATATTATCATCTAAATACAATTTTTTAACTTTCACTCCTCAAATCTGTTTCTCTCGAAAGCCGTCATTCTCCATGCACAAACATTTCCTCCATTATTTGATCCTCACTCTCTTGTTGATCTGCTCTATCTCCTGCAATTCAACAAAATCAGAGAAAGAAAAGACTATCCCCCTCATCGGCTTCATCGATTATGTAGAAGATGCCACATTAGCACAGGAAAAGCAAGGCTTCTGTGATGCATTAAAGGAATCCGGCTTCAGCGAGGACAGCAATACCATCTCCATCCTTTACCGCAATGCACAGGGAGATCAGCCCACCCTATTGCAAGCGGCAGACTATGTCATTGCCCAACAACCTGCACTAATTGCGACCAACACCACGCTTGCCACCATTACTACGGTACAGCGTAACCGTGATATCTCTGTCTTTATGATGGTGGCTCCTCGTCCCGACATTGCAGGTCTTACAGATAAAGCCGGCAACAATCCGCCGAACTTATTCGGAGTCTATGAAACGCTGGAGTATATCGACACTTCCGTCACCCTGATTCGTCAGCTTTTTCCCGGCGCTAAGAAGGCTGGAACGATATACAGTCAGTCGGAATCACAGAGTGTGGATGCGTTGAACAGGTTGAAGGCAGGATGTGAAAAAGCAGGTATTGTGCTGGAGGCGATTCCGGTGAGCAATTCGTCAGAGACACAGTTGATCACACAGTCGATATTGGCAAAGGATATTGATGTATTTTTCGCGCTGCCGGATAATGTTATTTTTTCTTCCTTTGAGACGATTGTAAAAGCCTGCAATGATAAAAACATTCCGGTACTGACGAGTGAAGCGGGACTGGTGAGCCGGGGGGCATTGGCGAGTTTCGGAGCGGATATGTATCAATGGGGATACCAATCGGGAATACAGGCGGTGAAGTTGTTGAAGAGTGGCAGTACAGAGGGGATACAACCGGAGATGGTGAGAGTGAGGAAGAAGGTGATGAGTAAGAGTGTTGCGGAGAAGTTTATGATTACGCCGGATAGCAGTTATACACTCGTTCCTTAGAAGTAATTTGTTAATTACAATGCAAACTTAATAGAACACGGATGAAACGGATAAAGCAGATTTTCGCTGATTTTTTTCCGAACGAAACAGAAACTCAGGAGCCATGAATGCGACATTTATACTTACGGCTTTATTGCAGGGGCTTGCATTTGCGGGACTTGGATATGGTATTTATTTGTCGCTGCGCATTTTTAATATTCCGGATATTACTACCGATGGGAGCTATACATTAGGCGGAGTGGTGACAGCCATTACGCTTACTTCGGGAATGCATCCTTTGCTATCCATGTTTTTATCTATGGTGGCGGGAATGATGGCAGGTGTCTGCTCGGGACTTATCCACACTAAAATGAAAGTGAATGCGCTGCTCTCCGGAATCCTGGTCATGACGGCGCTCTATTCTGTCAATCTCATTCTCCTCGGGCGACCTAATCTTCCCTTAATGGATACGGCATCCTTTTTAACGATCATCCCCTTTGGATCCGGTTTGTCGAAATCCGTAATTAGTTTATGTTTATTTGTAGTCGTTCTTTATTTCCTTTTAGGCTATCTTCTCCGCACGGACTTTGGAATTGCGATGCGGGCGACAGGAAATAATGAAGGGATGGTGCGGGCCATGGGAGTGAATGTGGACACCATGAAAATCATCGGACTGGCTTTCGCAAATGGTTGCATCGCGCTCAGCGGATCACTTCTTACCCAATACCAGGGATTCGCCGATATCAACATGGGCATTGGCATCGTGATTTCGGGGTTGGGGCCGTTATGATCGGTGAAACAATTTTCGGGAAGATCATTCAACGAAGTATCTACTATCATTTACTCGCCATTTGTATTGGCGGACTTACTTTCCGGCTGGTCATCGCAGGAGCATTGTCGGCGGGAGCCAACCCGAACTATCTCCGGCTCATCACGGCTATGTTTGTATTACTCATCATCGCTGTCGGACAACTTCGCAAAAGAGAACGCGCATGATCCAGCTCCAACATATCAGCAAGACCTTTCATCCCGGCGAAGCGATGCAGATAAAAGCATTGCAGGATGTTAGTTTAACCATTGGCAGTGGGGAATATGTGGTGGTGATAGGAGCCAACGGGAGCGGGAAATCAACGCTGCTGAACATAATAGCAGGCAGTTATGCACCTGATCAGGGAGAACTTTACTTTGATAAAATGGTGGTCAATACCATGCCTGAACACCGTCGCAGTCCCTATATTGCACGGCTCTTTCAAAATCCATTACAGGGTACAGCACCGGATCTCAGTATTCTGGAAAATTTCCGCTTAGCGGCATTGCGAAGTAGCAGGAAAGGATTCACCATCGGCATTAACAAACCATTTCGTCAACGCGTGGCCGATAGTATCAGCCGGTTGGGCATGGGACTGGAAAAAAAACTTGACCAGAACATGGGCAAACTCAGCGGCGGACAACGACAGGCGCTTACCCTCCTCATGAGCACCATGGATGATTGTAAAATCCTGCTCATGGATGAACCCAGCGCCGCCCTGGATCCGCGAAGTGCTGAACTCATCATGCAACTCATCGACCAATTGATAAAAGAAAAAAACCTTTCTGCCTTGCTGGTGACTCACCGGATGAAAGACTGTATTCAATACGGTACAAGGGTGATTCATATGAAGGAAGGGCGAATTAACAAAGCGATTAGCGCTACCGAAAAGCAAGCACTCCGGGTGGAAGAACTTTATGGTTGGTTTGATGGGAATTAATCGACAGCATGTTCGAGTTTTCTATTAAATCCATCCAACATTAAAAAAGCTAGAAGATCTAACCTTAATCACATCTGGAATCAAATGAAAAACACTTTTGCGAAGTGGTAAAATAATATATTTGCATCAGTAATCTATTCACCTAAAATCTAAACCCATGTCTGATTCACCCATACACTCTTCTAAAGCCCCTGAACCGGTAGGACTCTATCCGCATGCCCGTCGTGTGGGAGATCTTTTGTTCTTATCGGGTGTCGGACCACGGGAACGAGGCACGAAGAAAATCCCCGGTGTTGAACTGGACGAACAAGGGAATATTATCTCCTATGATATCGAAGCCCAATGCCATTCTGTTTTTCGAAATATCAAATATATACTTGAAGACGCCGGCAGCAGTTGGGATAAAATTGTTGACGTCACCGTATTTCTAACCAATATGAAGGACGATTTCAAAACCTACAATCGCATCTACGCGGAGTACTTTAAAGACAACCAACCTTGCCGCACAACTGTAGAAATTAATTGTCTGCCGACGCCGATTGGGATTGAACTGAAGGTGATTGCTACGGTGTAAATCAGCATTTTTTTCTGCTTATAAAAAATCAATCTTTCAGGCGGATTTTCGTGGATTACTACTCCGTAAACACCTTAAAAACCACCTCCAACTCCCAATTCGAACGCAATGTGAGAGCCTCCTGATACATCCATACCGGCTCGGGTTGTCGGCGTTTTCCATAATTGCCATAGGTCCAGCGTCCGTCGTGATTGTTGTCTTCAATGATTCGCAAGCGGATAGAGCCGGGTGTTAAATAAGCAAATGTATGTAGTGAATCAATTGTAGTTTTGACTTCACGCAGCAGCTCATACTTTTCATTTAAGAGTTGAAGGATATAACTTTTACCATTTACTAAACCTTCTGTCTTCACGCTGAGGATCGCTGTACTCTCCAGTCCCGGAACCAGGAACTCATTTTTGGTGGTGTCGTTGCTGTAATCGTAAATATCCTTAATCGTTCCGGGATACATTACTACATTATATCGTTTTCCGCTTTGCCAGGGATAGGTGATGCTGAAATACCCTCTCAATGAATCTATGATGACCAATGGTACAGAAACAGCCTTCGCACTATCCTCTACAATCTCTGCTGAATCATTCATTGCCAGAAGGGGATGATTTGTATTGAGGATCAAAGGAGATTCCGGTCCAAATCCGGTAGGAGACTGACGGAGGAAAATGCGCAGACGGTCTGCTCCTTCCTTACTGCCTTTTGCGGGAGCCAATGACATCATCACGGTATCGACAAATTGTCCGGCATTATAAATTAACAACGACAATGAATCTTTACTTTTATCGGGTTGACAGAGGTATAAAGAATCTTTGAATGCGCTCTGATAATATCTGCCCTCCCATTTTTTTCCTGAAAAATCTACTATTTCAATGGAGTCAAGAGGCTTATTAAAAGATATCAGGGCGCAATGCCGGTCCATCACCGATGGTTTCAGCAAGCGAATGCCGGCAGGTTCCAAAGTGGAAATTTTCAGTTGTGAGTACTGAAGTCCGGGCAGCGTAATAAGTTGCTCCTGAAATGCCAATCCCTCATCAGAAGGGTTATCGCATTTATAATTGTTATTCTTATCATCTACAGCGAACACCTTGTATTCACCGGGCGGCATATTACTTACTTTGAACTCACCGTTCTCATTGGTTCTTGCAAAATAATCAGGGCGATTTTTAAACACCATGGAATCGGGTAACACGTCTTTCCATTTTCGGTATATCAACGCCGTTATATTCTTTACGCCCGTCAATACCGCTGCATCTTTCACCACTCCTTCCAATGTCAGCGAATCCAGATAATCTCCTGTAGAAAAAACATATTGGAAATCCACTAAAGGATTTGATTCATGCACATCCACAATAGCTTTACCGAAACTAATGGTGTACGTGGTATTCTGCAACAAACTATCCGGCAAGGTAATGACGATCGATTTTTTAGAGACCTTCACCACCGGCATTTTGCCGGTTAACGGAGAGATGAGCAGCTGCCCGGGCAAATCTACCAACTGCACATATTCATCGAAGTAGAGACGGATTTCCTTACTTTTAAAATTCACAGTTTTATCAGCAGGAACAGCAACAAGAAGTTGCGGGGGTTTCACATCCTTATCACCGCCTGTAGGAGTCACGCGGTTGGCGCATGCGCTGATAAGCAGCAGCAGGACGAAATGAAATATCCTTTTCAACGTGCAGGTGCTTTAGCAAGAAGACCACTAATAATACCGGTTACTTTTCCGAGTGCTACAGCATCCGTTTCATCAAAATCAGCAAGGCGGTCACTGTCCACATCCAGCACCATCACTACTTTATCATTGCTAAAAACCGGCAAAACAATCTCCGACTTCGACAAAGAACTACAGGCGATATGTCCGGGAAATTGATCTACATCGGGAACAAGTATCGTCTTCCCTTCCTTCCAGGCCATTCCGCAAACACCTTTCCCGTAGGCAATACGTGTACATGCCAGCGGACCCTGAAACGGCCCCAACACCAATTCCTCTGCTCTGACGAAATAAACGCCAATCCATAAAAAGCCCATGGCCTCCTTCAATGCCGCCATTAAGTTACCGAGGTTCGCTATCAAATCGGATTCATCCTCCACCAAATGATGCAATTGAGGCAACAACAATTCATACCGCTCTTGTTTAGAAACGGTTGATAAAGGAAATTCAATAGATTCCGCCATGCAGGCACAAAGATAATCGCTCTTTAGCCTCGGGCAAACGCAATGGTCACAATACTTACTCTCACTCCGGGTATTCTGATCAACTCCTCAGCTGCAGCCACCAGCGTTGAACCTGTTGTGATCACATCGTCAACCAGAATGATGTTTTTCCCTTCTAATGCCTTCATATCCTGCACTTCAAATACACTCGATACATTCTGTGAACGCTCAAATCTGCTCTTTCGGGTTTGCGTCGAAGTGTTCTTTCGTCGCTGAAGGGCATTTTCCAGATGTGGAATTCGAAGTACCTGCGCCAATCCCTGCCCGAAACTCGCCGCCTGATTGTATCCTCTCAAGCGCTGTTTGTTGGGATGCAGCGGAATGGGAACCACCACCTGAGCGGAAGAATACATTGTTGCCCCATGAAGCTGGTGTGCACATAATTGTCCCAATTTCACTCCGATATCCGGTCGGTTCTTGTATTTGAGATGATGTATCAAACGCTGCATCTTTCCCCCTTTGCTGAAATGACAATAAGCCATCGCCGCCTCAATTGGCACCTTACCCCAAAATTGTTTCATCACCGGATTCTCCGGATCCTTCTCAAAACCCGTCACCGGCATAGTCAGCAAACAGCCAATGCATAAGCCTTCCTCCCCTCTCACCAACTGACCTTCACAACCGGCGCAAAGGTTGGGAAAGAAGAAGTCGAGTAAGTCAATAGCCAGTGTTTTTAAAAACATTTTACAAGTTTAAAGTTCAAGGTTTAAGGTTTAAGGTTTAAGGTTTAAGGTTTAAAATTTATAGATTAGAGATTAGAGATAAAGGTTTAAAGTTATGATGCAAAAGCCACAGCGTGGCGTCAGTATCCTAGCAAAGCAGATTTCATTTCCCAAAGCTCCGTAGGAGCGACACTATTATAGCCACAGCGTGGCGTCATTATTATAGCCACAGCGTGGCGACACTATTATAGCCACAGCGTGGCGACAGTATTATAGCCACAGCGTGGCGTCATTATTATAGCCACAGCGTGGCGTCATTATTATAGCCACAGCGTGGCGTCATTATTATAGCCACAGCGTGGCGTCATTATTATAGCCACAGCGTGGCGTCATTATTATAGCCACAGCGTGGCGTCACCTCTGCAACTGATATCAGCCTCCATCCACCCTGGTGAGAATGTAGAATTCAATAAGATGGAATCGCCTCTTTATAGCTTTCGCTATATGTTCTTTGAGGATGTCGGCACATGGTGTCCTCCGGTATAAATGAAGAGTGTTGTCGATTTTTGCTATCCATTCCCATTTTTACATTGCCAACTCCCGGACAAAAATACTATAGCCAAAACGATTACTCGTCAGCTAAACGAATACAAATGCTTAACGTAAAAATGATGGTATTGAAATGAAGTTGAAAAACTACTTGACTGTCCTATATTACCCGGATAACAACTCTGATTTTATCAAAAACAGGTTCACCTACACCTCCTGTTCCCCATCCTGAAACTCGACCCAATCTTCGGGTGGACGGGTGTTAGGATAACGAATGAAATGGATTTGCTTTACGAGACCCATCAAAGCAGCACGCAACTCACTTATATTTATTTTTTGAGCAGCTGAAATAAAAATAGAAGGATATGCACCGCGTGCCATCCAGGATCTTTTCAAATCATCCAGACTGCGATGTTCAGGCCCCGGTTCGGTCAAATCATCTTCATCTCTCACCGTGTATTTGAACGCATCAATTTTATTAAACACTAAAAGTATAGGTTTGTCGAGTACACCCAGATCATTGAGCGTTTCATTGACCACATGAATATGCTGCTCGAAGTTCGGGTGTGAGATATCGACGACGTGTACAAGAATATCTGCCTCGCGCACTTCATCTAAAGTCGACTTGAACGATTCTACGAGATCATGAGGAAGCTTACGAATGAAACCTACCGTATCGGAAAGCAGGAAGGGAATATTTTCGATCACCACTTTACGCACTGTTGTATCTAAGGTGGCGAATAATTTATTCTCAGCGAACACCTCACTTTTGCTCAGCAAATTCATAAGGGTACTCTTGCCTACATTGGTATAACCCACGAGAGCAACACGTACGACTTCGCTTCTTCTTTTTCGTTGTGTACTGTTCTGCTTATCAATTTCGGCCAGGCGTTCTCTTAAGCGGGCCAGCTTTTCACGAATCACGCGTCGATCGGTTTCAATCTCCGATTCTCCGGGACCTCTCATACCGATACCACCCTGCTGTTTCTCCAAATGGGTCCACATCCGCGTAAGACGGGGAAGCATGTACCGGTATTGCGCCAGTTCTACCTGTACTTTAGACTGGGCCGTACGTGCACGTTTCGCGAAAATATCCAGGATCAGATTGGTCCGGTCAATCACACGACAACCGATGATTTTTTCTATATTGCGTATCTGCGATGGCGTTAGTTCATCATCGAAAATGGCAATCTGGATATCATTCGCCTTCACGAAAGTGATGATCTCTTCCATCTTCCCCTTTCCTACAAAAGTACGGGTATCGGCATGATCCAGCTTTTGGGTAAAACGTTTTACTGTAATCGCTCCGGCTGTTTCAGCGAGGAAGGCCAATTCCTCCAGGTATTCATTCACCTGATCCATATCCTGCTGTCGGGTAGCAAGACCTATCAGGATGACACGTTCAGGGATTATAGCCAGGTCATGTGGTGTGTTCGACAATTGTACTTAATTTATTTCAGTAAAATTAATTCTAAACTCAGGAATGATATTAAAACCAACCACGTCCCATCCCTACTTCACGGAAAGGCCATGGGATCGAAATCAGTATGAGGAGTAATCCAATGGTAAAATAGAGCGCTTGCGCTTTAAATTTAGCCTGATCTCCCACTGCTTTCTTGGCTTTAATATGTCCGACAGTAAGTATAGCGATGGCAATCACCATCAAACTGATATGTTCAACCGCCCAGAATCGGGATTCTCCATTTTTCATTGCAGCGCCCATATCACTCAGCGCATTTTGGACCGTAGGGCTAATCACATACAAAAACCCGCCTAATATCAGCTGAAGGTGAGCAGTAATCATGGTAAACAACGATAATTTTCTATCGCCGGATTCGAATTTTTTTCCACCACTCCTACCCTGGAAGGCTTTAACTATAACGGTAATCAGGAGGAGAAGTAATACCCAGCGCAAGAGGCTATGGAAGTGAAGTAGTCCTATGAACATATTTAATGGTTTGATCGCAAATTTACTAAAAATCTCTTGTCATTTAATTTATAGGGATCGATAATTTCACAATAAAAGCAGGACTTTTAAACAAGTAACCCATCCAACTCCACGCCAATGCACTATTATCAGTTTGACAATTTCGTGACCGGCTTATGGAATAATCCCATTGCCTGCATCGTTTAGAGGTTAACACCTAACAAAGAAACGTATGAAAAACTTCAGAAAAAACTGGGACAACCCCATCTCCCAAGAACGCCTGGAATTGGTATTCAACAATAGAAACCATGATTATGGCGCCTATGTGATCCGAAGAGATTATAATCAGGCTGTACTGAAGGCGTTTTTCGCAACAGCCCTCTTACTGATGACCATTCTCTCGCTGCCGGCAATCATCAACTACTTTCAACCGGTTAAAAAACTCATTATTGAACCACCTGTGGAGGGGAAATTTGATCTTACAGATGTTGTATTACCGGAAAAAATTATTCCCCCGGTTAATAAAATAGAGGCCTTGTTTAAAAAACCAAGTGGACCTACTCAACAATTTACCAACCTTATTGTAACGGATAAGGATAGCCTGGAAAATATGCTGACGCAGGAAGAGTTACTTAAAACAGCGCTCGCCACAAAAACCAACAAATCCGATTCTGCTACCATCAAAGAAGAACTTCCGGATCCGGAGCCTACAAATAGCGGGGGAACCAATAAAGTACATTCATGGGTAGAGGAGATGCCGAACTTTCCCGGTGGAGAAGCAGCCATGCTAAAGTACTTGTCTACAAATATCCATTATCCAGCCATTGCAAGAGAAGAAAATATCACCGGCATTGTTTACATCAGCTTCGTAGTTGACAGAAATGGCGAAATCGACAATATCCAAATGGTAAAAGGAATCGGAGGTGGATGTGAAGAAGAGGCAATTCGCGTGATAAAAAAGATGCCGCAGTGGAAACCTGGAAAACAAAACGGACGAGCGGTAAATGTTCAGTACATGCTTCCTGTAGCATTTCGAATTAAATAGTATTTAAAATATTAGTGTAAAAGGAGAGCCCGGGCATAATAAAGCCGGGCTCTTCGTTTTTGAATACAAAAGCTTTCCATGGCGTTTCGACGATTATTCTCTTCTTAAATCTTCTGCAACAGGATGTGCTTGTCGTTTAAAATCAAGACTTTGTCTAATATTTCATGGAGATCAAATTAAAAATCTAATTTTGGAATACTAAACTATTAAAATGCCATTTAACAAATACATCCTTCCTCTCGCAGCCATTCTGCTCTTCCATAGTTGTAAAACAAGTAAAAATACAGGGACAGAAGTTCGAAATCTTCCTGAAATCACTGTAGTCCCGGGAGAAGAATACATTCCGCAATACATGGGATCTTATCCTAAAACTTATGATTTGCTACATACCGCCCTTGATGTGCGTTTTGACTGGACGAAACGTTACTTTGATAGGAAAGGCAACGCTCACCTTGCGCCCTCATTTCTACCCCGGCGATTATGTATGGTTAAATGCACGAGGGATGGATATAAATAAAGTAGCGCTCCTGCAAAATAATGATACCATTGGGCTCACTTTTGAATATGCCCATGATAGTCTCAAAATAAATCTGAATAAAACATATACTTTGTCGGAAAGCTTTCAAATTTTTATAGACTATGTTGCTAAACCGGATGAATTAAAAAATCTCGGTGGTAGTGCGGCCATCAGCAGTGACAAAGGTCTCTATTTCATCAATCCCGAAGGCAAGGAGAAGAATAAGCCGATGCAAATCTGGACACAAGGCGAAACACAAGCGAACTCCGTTTGGTTTCCGACGATAGAGGCGACCAATCAAAAAATGACGCAGGAAATTAAAATTACCATTGACAGCTCCTATACCACTTTGTCGAATGGACTCCTTGTGCAGAGCAAGAAGAATAATGACGGGACCAGAACCGACACTTGGAAACAGGATTTACCGCATGCTCCCTATCTTGTCATGATGGCCATTGGAAAATACGCTATTGTGAAAGATACATGGAAAGGGAAAGAAGTCAGTTATTATGTAGAACCAAAATATGAAAAGGTAGCTCGTAAAATTTTTGGAAATACTCCCGAGATGCTCACCTTCTTCTCTAAAATTACAGGAGTGGAATATCCATGGGCGAAATACAATCAGGTGGTGGTGAGAGATTACGTAAGTGGAGCGATGGAGAACACTACAGCGACTGTACACGGCGAGTTTCTGCAACAAGATGAAAGGGAACTGTTGGATGGCACCAATGAAGATGTGATCTCCCACGAACTCTTTCATCAATGGTTTGGAGATTATGTCACTTGTGAGTCGTGGGCCAATATTGCATTGAATGAATCCTTTGCTACCTATGGTGAATATTTATGGAACGAATATAAATATGGCAGAGATGACGCTGATATTTACCGACTCTATGACCTCAATGCTTATCTGAGAGAATCAAAAACAAAGAAGGAAAATCTGATCCGCTTCTATTATGAAAAAAGAGAAGACCTGTTCGACAGACATTCCTATCAAAAGGGAGGAACTATTCTTCATATATTGAGGAAACATGTTGGAGATGATGCCTTCTATGCTGCTTTGAAATTATATCTGGAGACGAATAAGTACAAACCGGTAGAGGCACATCAGTTGCGCATCGCTTTTGAGGAAATTACCGGCGAAGATTTGAACTGGTTTTTCAACCAATGGTTTTATGCCAAAGGTCATCCTATCCTCGAGATGAATTATCAGTACAATGAAACCACAAAAACGGCCTCCGTCACCATCAAACAAACGCAAGACCTGAATGAAAGTCCGGTTTTTCGCATTCCTGTTGCTGTGGATATTTATAAAGGCAATGAAATTAAAAGACATGCTATTGTCATCAGCAAACAAGAGGAAACTTTTTACTTCGAAAGTGCCACGAAGCCTGATTTAATCAATGTGGATGCCGAGAAGATGATCACAGGTATTCGCAATGATAAGCACAGCAGTGAGGAGTGGATGACCATGTATCGCAAGGGGCCACTTTTTCAGGATCGGATGGATGCATTACTGGCGATTACTGCAGATTATAAAGCAGGAAGTCAGGGTGCTGAAATTGTACTGGAAGCGTTAAAAGATAAAAACCGACGTATTCGTGAAGTGGCCATCAACAAGATTGAAGCCTGGACCAACTCCGACCGCAAGGATGAAGTGAAAAAAATGTTGATGTCCATTGGAAGAAAAGATAAATATGCTGAAGTTCGTGAAGCTGCCATCTCCGCACTTGACAATCATTACAAGGACGAGGATCTTATCCCCTATTTTAAAAACACCATTTCAGATAGTTCTTTCTCGGTCATGTCATCATCCCTTCAGGCGCTGGCAGAAAGAGATAAAGATGGAGCATTACTCATCGGCTCCGAATTAGAAAACAGCGATCACGAACAAGTGTACAGGATTCTCGGCAACCTCTATGCAAAGCATGGAAATGATACTCATTTCAATTATATGAATAAGGCACTTGACAATAGCGCAGGGGTTGGGGCCTACTCTCAACTGAAACAATTTGGCAAATTCATGCAGCGTTGTAAGGATAAAAATAATATTGAGAAAGGATTAAAAATTATTCATCAATATGGCAAGACAGAGGAACCCTGGATAATAAGATTGGCGGCTGTTCAATCGCTTGCTGAATATGGGAATTTCAGTTTTGAACAAGCGACCGTTGCGGCAAAAGCAAATGACAAAACCTCCGAACAAAATTGGAATGCTTATGGTGAAATAGCTGCAAAATATCTGGACGAACTCAAGAAGAATGAGAAGAATGAGATGCTTTTAAAAATTTACAATCCCAAAAAAAATGATTGACCGGCAACAAACCTTCTCCTGCAGTTATGATAAGTTTTCAAAAATTATCACTTTTCTTCTTATTGCATTCACTCTTTCAACATTTATTCTGTCAGGGTCAGAATTATTTAATTTCCATGAAAACCAATTATTGGTTGGATTATTAACGGGAGTGCCCATGGTCATTTTATTGATTGTCACTTTCGGTTATTCACCCCGAGGGTATAAAATTGAAAATAAAGATATCGTGGTGTGCAGATATTTTGGGGATAAAATCATTAAAGCCGAAAGCATTAAATCAATACGCATACCTACTGAGAAAGAAATGAACTGGCCTCTGCGCAAATTTGGAAACGGTGGTTTATTTGGATACACCGGACATTTTTACACTAAACATATCGGTAACATGTTATGGTATTGCAGCAGAAAAGATCGATTCATTCTTATTGAAAGAAAAAAAGACAAACCTTGCGTCGTTAGTCCGGATGACAATAAGGATTTTTTAAGAGCCTATAATTCCCGGAGCTAATCTACACTCCAGGTATTGTAATAATTTTACAGAGCAGTAGTATTATTTTCAGCGGATTTACTTCACTTAAGAATAACCAAAATAAGGTTGTCAAACCACAAAGTAGTTATACACCCACCCTCCCACCAGGAGCAAAAACATCAACTCCATCACCCATGCCTTCTTACCGGACATGAAATAATAGGAGAGATACACAGAAAAAGGGATAGCCAGTGTATTGAAGCGAAACAACAATTCATCGCGTGATACAAGAACTGATAAAAGACAAACGGGAATCATTAAAACCAACAACTGTTGTACGAGTCGGGCTTTGGTAACATTTTTATAGTAGTTGGTCTGTAAACGTAGCATGGAAAGAATGAAATATATCCCCACAAGAGAAATACTCAAGGTATACTCCACATTAAAAAAATGACTGAGATCGATTTGTCTTTTAATGCCGGAGATAAAAACGCGTTCATAAAAAGACAAGAGTTCATCATTCAGGAAGTAATATAAAAAGGCAAAAAAGAATGGGAGAAACATACCCATAATTCCCGCCATCCATTCCCGCCAGGAAAACGGACGCAAAATAATCATGCAGAGAAAATAGAATAAAAACAGAATTACCGCGGGCAGGTAGAACAATGCCGATAAGGAAAGTAAAAAAGCACTATCAAAGGCAAGTGACAAGGGCGACGGATTCTTATACAGTGAAAACAAACGATCCAATACAAAAATGAGAATACTGTTGACAAAGAGTAGCGGATGCATCCAAAGAAAAGGGGGAAGCAAGCCGGCCATGAAGAGATACAGGAGTGAAGGCAACCAGCTCGACTTATAGAGCACCTCATGTTTATTTAAAACCAGGTTCAGATGAAAAGCCTGGGTGGTGACCAAAATAAAACCTATAAAAAGTCCGGCCCAATCCGGCAAAAAGCCCAGGGCATAAGTGACCAGATCATAAAGTGGCATTCCATTTGGCTCGACAACACGATAACTAACTGATTTAGAGATGATCCACATCCCTGCTGATAAAATAACCAGCAGTATCAGCGGGAAAAGTCGTGAGGTTTTGAAAGCGCGGATCAGCATCTAAATTCTTTGTTGGGTGTATTTTTTAACTAATTTTGTGGCAAATTAAATGAAAATATGACCGCTATCTTCAACGGAATCGCGAAAGCTTCAGAATCCATCTTCTCCATCCTTCCATATATTGGAAATCTGACCAATTGGTTTTTTGGAATTGCTATCACCATCGGAACTATTTATTGGTTATGGTATGATGCAAATGTAAGACGTGGTGGAGTCAACTACATGTCAAAGAAAGGCTAAAATCCTGAAAATAATTCAAAGAAAAGGGCAATATCTGAAAAGATACTGCTCTTTTTTGTTTCTCTACCCGTGCAATTCCTATTTTTAGCTCTCTCAAGGGAAAGTTTAAATGCTATTTAACTCGCTTCAATTTCTCGTTTATTTCATTTTCGTAACTACGTGTTACTTTGTCATTCCTCACCGTAACAGATGGATTCTTCTTCTGTCAGCGAGTTGCTTTTTTTATATGGCATTTATTCCTGAGTATATTTTTATTCTCGCCTTTACGATTGTCATTGATTACTTTGCCGGTTTACTCATAGAAAAATCTGACGGGCGACAACGAAAGCAGTTTCTTATTTTAAGTCTTGTTGCAAACATTGGCGTCCTTGCCATTTTCAAGTATTACAACTTTTTCATCGGTCAAATAAATTTTCTTTTGCAGGATTCCAATCAAACGGTATTGCTTCCGGCACTGAGCATTCTCTTACCTATTGGTTTATCATTTCATACTTTTCAAGCCATGAGTTATACGATTGAGGTATACAGAGGGAATCAAAAGGCAGAACGTCATTTCGGAATATATGCATTGTATGTCATGTTCTACCCTCAATTGGTAGCAGGACCCATTGAGCGCCCTCAAAATCTACTGCATCAATTTTACGAGAAACACCACTTTGATTTTGAACGATTCAAAAGTGGAATAAGTCTTATCCTCTTCGGTCTTTTTAAAAAAGTGGTGATTGCAGATCGATTGTCGATGGCCGTTGATGTGGCGTATGGTGATCCTGCGCAACAAAGCGGCTTGTCCTTACTACTGGCAACTTTTTTTTATGCATTTCAGATTTACTGTGATTTTTCAGGGTATGCGGATATTGCGATTGGCTCGGCCAGGATCATGGGATTTAAACTGATGGACAATTTCAGAAACCCCTATTTTGCATCTTCAATTGCAGAGTTTTGGCGAAGATGGCATATTTCATTGTCGACCTGGTTCAAAGATTACTTGTATTTTTCATTGGGAGGCAATAAAGTTTCAATGGGAAAACATTTGCGAAACATCCTTATCGTTTTCGCAATTAGCGGTATTTGGCATGGTGCGAATTATACATTTCTAGCATGGGGAATCTTGCATGGACTCTTCCTTTGCATGGCTGTCATTAAGAACAAACTCATAAATAGAATGGGCATTGAGCATTCCACCTCCTCATTTCTTCAGCCTATCTCTATCCTGATTACTTTCACACTGGTCTGTTTGAGCTGGGTATTGTTCCGTGCCAGGAGTATTGAAGATGCCGGATTGATATATGCGAAACTCCATTCTATATCGACGACTGATGTGATACAGCTCGGCCTTCACTCCAATGAAATATATTTTTCCTTACTATTGATTATTCTTTTGGCGATAAAAGATAAATATCTTCCTTCACCTTCCATGAGGAACAACTACACCTTCTTCCTTTCCAATTTTATTCTGCTCTTACTCTGCTATTTCTTTGGCGTCTTCAATTTGCAACAATTCATCTATTTCCAGTTCTAGCCATGAAAAAGACCATCGCACTATTCATTGTACTGCTCTCCGGTTTGGTTTACTATGGAAGCAACAACCCCAATATTACCGAGACATTTACTTCGTACCGAACCGGTGGTCCTTTTAATGTTGCTCACCGGGGATTGGGTGATTTGTATAATATGAGTTTCCTGTCTGCATACAATATGCCACTGGAATACAACCTCAGGAAAGTGGAATCAAAAGAAAAGGAGATTCGACTATTTCTCTTCTGCGACAGCTATCTCATCAGTCACGTTGAAAAAGAACATTTTTATGGGACAGACTCCCTGATTAAAATAAAATGGTGGGACAATGCCTCCTATCAAAAGATTGAAAAACCGGACGCGTCAAAAAAGAACATACTTCTTATTGAAATGGCAGAACGGTTTGTTAGGGATGCCTGTGCAGACATAGGTTTAATGACGGCACCCTTGACCTTCAGGTCTGATTTGGAACAGGAAAAAGCAACCGATAATACTCCTGATAAAAAAGAAGAGGAAAACAAATTCCTGAACGACCATTTCTTTAATCCGAATATCAATTCAAATTTAGAACTGAATCTGTTCAGCTACAAAATATTTAATCCCATAAAGGAAATTAAAAGCGATATCAACTATAAATTTTTTCATAGAACAAACAAAGATGTATACGTAGATGAACAGCATCACTTTCTCTATTATAAACCAACGGTCAGCGGTGACCATAAAACAAATGCCTTCTTTCCGATGGACAGTTCGGAATTCCAACGCATAGTCAACACTTTAAATAAAACAAGGGAGCATTATAAGAACCATGGTTTTGATGAAGTATATTTCTCCTTTGTGCCAAATCCCGTAAGCGTGGTGAATCCCGGCATGGGGGCATACAATCAGCTCATGCCATTATTAAGCAATGTTGATAGTTCTCTATTTAAAAAGATCGACGTATATACCCTCTTCAAAAGCAACCCCAAAAAGTATTATGCACCTAACGATACACATTGGAATTCTAGAGGACTACAAACCTGGCTTGACGAAACCAATACTGAACTTAAGAGCATACTTAAGAAGAATCCGGATAAATCCTTGTGAAGATTTACCACTATTTTTATCTGAAATACATCAACTTCGTAACGCAGGTATTTTCTCCGGTAGCGTCGGATGAAAAAACGAGATAGACGCCTGTGCTTACTTTTCCTCCCTGCAAATTTCGCCCATCCCAGATGGCCTGTGAACCAAGCGCTGTGGACTGATACACGAGTCCACCATTGATATCAGTGATTTTAAAAACGCCATTGGGCACTACTCCTTTAATTGCTACCGGTCCATCGTATTCCTTCTTCACCGGGTTGGGATAAACCAACACATCTTCACAACCCACTATCAGTTCCCCTGCATCCAGCGCATCTCCCTGATAACTCATGAGGCCTTTGTCGGTCCCTACATATACCTGACCGGATTTACCATCAATGGCAAGAGACGTAATATTATTTGAAAACAGCGGACTATTCTCCGTCGTGAAATGCAAAACCTCTTTCTGACCATCGGCAGTAAAAAGATAGAGACCTCCGTTCTCTGTTCCGATCCATTTACGATTCGCGCCATCTACAGCAATGGCAGTTACTGTTTCCGCTGCGAGAAGGTATTGGTAGGAATTATCCTGACGAATCAATATCTGTTGGGGTGTTGTGGATGGAGGATAAAATACATACACACCACCTTCTGTCCCTGCCCAGATCGTTCCTTCTTTATCCATCGCCATACAACGCACCCTGTTCGAGCCGAACTCAGCAATTTCAAACTGATCATCGCCGGTATTATCAATTGTAAAATTTGGATTAAACACCAGTATCCCTTCCTTACCACCTGTATTTTCAAAAACTATCATCCATATAAACCCATTGTTATCCACAAGCACATCGCCTGTTAAAGAGTAACTATTAATGGCTCCTAAAAACGAAAAAGATTTCCAGGTGCCGTCATTCTTCAACACTTTCAGCACATTTGCCACTCCCGCATTCGACACCCAGAGATTTCTATCTTTATCGAGGGCGATACCATGCACACGACATTGCGGTAAATTCCCCACTTGTCCCTGCAGTGGTGAATTGGTGGTATCATAATGAGCAATGACCTGATCATTTTTAAACTCAAACAAACCCGAACCTGCCGACCCTATAAAGAGGTGATTCTTATCGGAAGGATCAACAGCCAGACTTAAATTATCATATAAATTATACTGGAAGATAAATGGAGTTTGAGCCGCCTTCCCATCAAATGAAAGCCATGAACCCGAATTAAACTTTGAGAAACCATCGTACTGGTACCCATTTCGCCATCCGCGGGTACGTGGACCATGCATGACCCAAAGCATTCCATCCACCACCTGCATAGCTGTGATTCTGGAAGAATTTGGTCCAACAGGAAGAAACTTCTCATATCCAGTACCGTTAACACTTAAAAGTCCACGGGTCTTCTCCGCCAGCCACACATCACCGGCAGCATCTTCCATGCCATCACTAAAATCAGGATTGGGAATGGTCGTTCCATCAATTAACTTAATTCGAACCAGCGCATTGTCGTATACACTTAACGCTGTGGCTTCGGTAACATATAACCGTCCATTATCAGTGAAAATATTTCGCTTTGCCTGTGGTTGCTGTAATTCTACCGGCAGACCAACGCCCCATGCACCATTCCAGGCGAGCAATGTATCTCCGGTTGTTTTACTATAATTGACAAAAAGAATTGTATTAAAAATTTCAGCCTGATTAAAACTACCTGCATTTCCCGTATCACTAATGATTTTCGTCCATGCACTGTAGTTAGACAGCAGCGGATCATTAATGGCTGCTCTGTACACTCCATCTTCTGCAGCAGCATACAACCAACTCGCGTCAGCAGCTACGTCCAACACTTCCGGCGCGGCACTGGCATTTGAAATATAATATGTATCCTTTATTTCTTTTCTTTCGAGATCAATGACCACGATACCAAAACCACAGGAGAGATAAACATAACGACCATCAATACTCACTTTATTGATCACCTTTCCGCCGGGAATATTTTTTCGCTTAATATCACTCATATTCAACATGTGGTCATCGTCATACAGCAAATCAATATTGGTATTGTTATAAGCGATGATTAAGACTTTATACTGTTTACTATAAGCTATCGTACGAATTCCAAAATCATTTAATCCGGATAATCGTGAAAAACGGACCAGACTTTGATCACTTTTCTGATAAGCAAACAGACCATCATCTGTGGCGCAATATACCCGGGCATCAGATACTGCAACGGCTTTTCCGGCAAGGTAGGGAAGATGTTCCTGCCAATTACCAATTGCAAAAGGCTGGGAAGAAGCGGTAAATCGCGTCAGAAACAGGATGATAACGGATAGTGTAAATCGGGTCATACAAGTCTTGGAGCTAAGATAACTCCCGGATTGGTCAATTATTGCAAGCCAAAGATCATAAAATGAGAGATAACTTATAGTGGAAACAGATGGATGATCCATTGAATCCTGCTAAATTCGTAGCCTTAAAGAAAAATCTTTATGCTTAGAACACATACTTGCGGAGAATTACGACTTAGCGATAACGGCAACCGGGTTACACTTTGTGGATGGGTACAGCGATCCAGAGATCTGGGAGGCATGACTTTCATTGATTTACGTGACCGTTACGGCCTTACCCAATTGGCTTTCAACATGGAAACCAACCCGGTGATTTGTGAAGCTGCCCGTAAACTAGGCCGCGAATATGTCATCAAAATACAAGGAATCGTCAAAGAACGGGAGAGTAAAAATGCCAAAATGCCGACCGGAGACATTGAAATAATTGTTGATGATGTAGAAGTCCTTAACGTTGCCTCCACCCCACCTTTTACTATTGAAGACCAAACGGATGGAGGTGATGACCTGCGGATGAAATACCGTTATCTGGATTTGCGCCGAAACAATGTACGCGCCAATCTGGAACTTCGCCATCGGATGGCCATTGAAACCCGAAACTACCTCGACAAACAGAAATTTCTGGAAGTGGAGACGCCGGTTCTCATCAAATCAACGCCGGAAGGAGCCAGAGATTTTGTGGTGCCCTCACGCATGAATCAGGGACAGTTTTACGCATTGCCTCAATCCCCGCAAACGTTTAAGCAACTCCTGATGGTAGCGGGTTTCGATCGCTATTACCAAATCGTAAAATGCTTTCGTGATGAAGACTTACGCGCTGACCGACAACCGGAGTTTACACAGATTGATTGTGAGATGAGTTTCATTGAAAGAGAGGATATTTTGAATACATTCGAAGGACTGGTACGCCATCTTTTCAAAACGGTAAAAGGCATTGATTTGGGCGAGTTGCCGAGGATGAGTTATGCCGATGCCATGACCAATTATGGAAACGACAAGCCGGACACTCGTTTTGAGATGAAGTTTTGTGAGCTGACAGCACGCGTAAAAGGAAAAGGCTTCAAGGTTTTTGATGATGCAGAGTTGGTAGTGGGAATATGTGCAAAAGGCTGTTCGGAATACACCCGCAAGCAGACCGATGAGTTAACAGATTTTGTGAAGAAGCCCCAGGTAGGAGCTAACGGTCTCGTATATGCTAAAATAGGAGCTGACGGAAGCATTAAATCCAGTGTAGATAAATTTTACGCTCCGGAAGACCTTAAGAAATGGGCGGAAGCGATGGGAGCAGAACCGGGAGACCTTTTGTTAATCCTTGCCGGTGAAGCCAATAAAACAAGGAAAGCTTTAAGTGAACTACGATTGGAGATGGGTACGTGTTTCGGATTAAGAAACAAAGACAACTTCCAATGTTTATGGGTCTTAGATTTTCCTTTGCTCGAGTATGGAGAAGAGGTAGGCAGGTGGTTTGCCATGCACCATCCGTTCACCAGTCCATTAGCTGAAGATATTGCTTTACTGGAAAGTAATCCCGGGAAAGTCAGGGCCAACGCCTATGACATGGTGATCAACGGTGTTGAAGTGGGTGGTGGAAGTATTCGGATTTTTAACAAAGACCTGCAGAAAAAAATGTTCCGCATTCTCGGGTTTAGCGATGAAGATGCACAGGCACAATTTGGATTTTTGATGAACGCGTTTGAATTCGGGGCACCACCACATGGAGGAATTGCATTTGGTTTCGATCGGTTATGTTCATTATTCGGAGGAGCGGAAGGCATCAGGGATTTCATTGCTTTTCCAAAAAACAATTCCGGCAGAGATGTAATGATCGATGCACCATCGGTCATACATGCGGAACAATTAAAAGAATTGGGAATTGATGTGAAAGGGGGAGATAAGTAGAGGGAGTTTTCGCAGAATATTTTTTGATATGAATGCCAGTTTCTCTATTCACACAAGATTGAAAATTTTAGTAATTATTTCGAATTTTATAAAAGGGTTGTCAAAATAATGACAACCTTTTTACTTTAAATGAGGTTTAGCTTTGGTATGAAGGCTTAGCAGGAAAATCTAAATATTTTAAACCAATTTTAATAAAGTTCCTTGTTAAGAGCATCTAAGCAGACTGGTGTAATATTTCAATTTAAAGATTTGAGTTAATCATTTGTATCCGAATATAAATATTTATTAATCGAATAACCCTTTTAGGCACAATACATTTGCAAAATCCATAAAAATACACCGTAAAACGTAAGGGCGACAGGATTATAGCATCGTAGATCCGACACAACGGTAGCCCCGTAGGGGCGACAGGATTATAGGGGCGACAGGATTATAGGGGCGACAGGATTATAGCATCGTAGATCCGATACAACGGTAGCCCCATAGGGGCGACAGGATTATAGATGATAGTCACCATCAACAAGTAGCCCCATAGGGGCGACAGGATTATAGATGATAGTCACCATCAACAAGTAGCCCCATAGGGGCGAAAGGATTATAGATGATAGTCACCATCAACAAGTAGCCCCATAGGGGCGAAAGGATTATAGATGATAGTCACCATCAACAAGTAGCCCCATAGGGGCGAAAGGATTATAGATGATAGTCACCATCAACAAGTAGCCCCATAGGGGCGACAGGATTATAGATGATAGTCACCATCAACAAGTAGCCCCATAGGGGCGACAGGATTATAGATGATAGTCACCATCAACAAGTAGCCCCATAGGGGCGAAAGGATTATAGGCGACAGGATTAGTATTATTAAACAAATCAAATTAAAATTTATGGCAAACACCTATTCACAAATCTACATTCAAGTTGTATTTACAGTTTCAGCACGAAAAAATTTAATTAAAAAAGAATGGAAGGATGAATTAAACAAATACATTTCCGGCATCATTGAAGGAAATGGTCAAAAATCAATAATCGTAAACGGAATGCCGGATCATATTCATGCCTTTATTGGACTAAAACCAAGTATGGCAATATCTAACCTGGTCAGGGATATCAAAGCTTGTTCTACAAATTTTATCAATGATCGAAATTATATTCAAGGAAAATTTTCCTGGCAAGAAGGGTTTGGGGCCTTTTCATATAATCATTCGCAAATTGAACGCGTCTATAATTATATCTTGAATCAGGAATTGCATCATAAGAATATTAAATTTAGAGAAGAATATTTAAATCTTTTACATGAACACAATATTTTACATGATAAGAAGTATCTTTTTAACTGGATAGAAGAACATGAATAGAAAAAAAATTATTGTCCCGATCAATCATTTAAAAAATCATTGAAATTTCTTTTGACGGGAAAACCTGTTCATTCATATTAAATGACGTCCCTATGGTGCTATAATAATGGCGCCCCTATGGGGCTGGAACTATGTTGCCTTGATGGTGCTATAATAATGGCGCCACTATGGGGCTGGAACTATGTTGCCTTGATGGTGCTATAATAATGACGCCCCTATGGGGCTATAATAATGGCGCCCCAATGGGGCTGGAACTATGTTGCCTTGATGGTGCTATAATAATGACGCCCTTATGGGGCTATAATAATGGCGCCCCTATGGGGCTGGAACTATGTTGCCTTGATGGGGCTATAATAATGACGCCCCTATGGGGCTGGAACTATGTTGCCTTGATGGTGCTATAATAATGGCGCCCCTATGGGGCTGGAACTATGTTGCCTTGATGGGGCTATAATAATGGCGCCCCTATGGGGCTGGAACTATGTTGCCTTGATGAAGATTACAATAGACTTTTTTACCAAGATTTGAGTGATTTATTGCAATAGAAATAAGTTATAAAAAAGCCGCACTATTCGGTACGACTTTTACTGAATTTTAATTTCTTCGTTATGGCGTAACTGTTATACGTCGTGAAAATGTTTCCTCTCCGGTTTGTACTTTTATGAAATAAAATCCGGGGCGTTTACCGGTGAGATTGATGGTGAAGGAACCGGTAGCTTCACGCTCGAGAGAAATATTTTCTATCCTGTTTCCAATCATATCATAAATCACAACGGATGGAGATTCAACAATGGCTTTATTAAATGCAATGTGCAATGTTCCGTTGGCTGGCATCGGAAATAAAGAAATTGAAGTTTCCTTTTGATTGGTAGCCAACCGCTGTTCACCGGCATCCGCTTGTGCGAAAGCTGTGTTGATTTGTAGAATTAAGAAGCTTCCAAGAAGCAGAGCGTAGATGATGCGTTTCATGGGCATCCTTGTTTTATATGTTATGTGTACGTCGCAAATATCCTGCCGTTACTTATTATTATATATATTCATGGTCTGCTGAATACCTATAGCGACAAAACCCTTCACAATTTCTTCAGCAAGCTTTATCTTTTCGGGTAAAACTGCTGCTTCTTCTCCTGTCCAATGCCCTAATACATAATCAGATTGTCTCCCTTTGGGAAAGTTACTCCCAATTCCGAACCGCAAACGGGCAAATTTTTCATTTTGCAAACAATCGATAATACTTGTTAATCCATTGTGACCGGCTGCTCCCCCGGAAGGTCTTAACCGAAGACTTCCAAACGGTAAGGCAATATCGTCTGTTACAATGATAAGGTTTTCTTGGGGGATTTTTTGAGTTGTCAACCAATATCTTACAGCTTCTCCGCTCAGATTCATAAAAGTGGTTGGTTTGATGATGACCAAGGACCTGCTTTTATAACGCGCTTCTGCAACCCATGCCTTCTTATCATTGGAGAAATTGACTTCCAGTGACTTAGCCAAGCTATCTGCCACATCAAAACCAATATTATGACGGGTATGAATATAATCGGGACCAATATTTCCGAGTCCTGCTATGAGGTATTTCACTTTGTAACCTATATTAAACACCAAAAGGAACCTATTTAGGGTTCCTCCTGGTTGAGATTATAATTTTATCTTCCAACCCTTACATATTCATGGAATGGATAAGGGTTAAATAAGGGTATTATTTCTTCTCAGCAGTAGCTTCAGCAGCAGCCACATTCCGTGTGATACGAACTCCAACAATCACGTTAGATGGAGAATCAAGGAAAGTAACGCCTGTAGTAGTGAGATCACGCACACGAATGTTACCACCTATTTTAAGAGGAGTAATATCAACTGAAATAAAGTCAGGAAGGGCTGCTGGCAATGCTTTCACTTTCAAGCGACGCACTTTGGTTACCAACTTACCACCTTGTTTTACACCTTCAGAAGCTCCGCTGAATTTGATTGGAATATTGATAGTTACCGGCTTATCATTCGTAACTTCCAGAAAGTCGATGTGCTGAATGATGTCATTCACCGGATGAAACTGAATGTCCTGCATCATGCTCATATATTCCTTACCATCAACGATAAGTTTCACGAGGTATACATCGGGTGTATAAACAAGATGTTTGAAGTCAGCGAGATGGGCTGAGAAGTGTACAG
This sequence comes from Bacteroidota bacterium, assembly GCA_016713925.1. Classification (NCBI taxonomy): domain Bacteria; kingdom Pseudomonadati; phylum Bacteroidota; species Bacteroidota bacterium. The sequence goes on along the minus strand of JADJOH010000008.1, from coordinate 841,549 downwards.
GTTCTGCTCCACCATAAAGTACGCAAGGTACATGTTCGCTGTTGCGAAGTGCTTTTACAGATTGCTTGGTCAAATCTGACCGTTTTGAACCTTTGATTTCAATCGTTTTCATTGCTAGGTATTGTATTATGCTTTAACAAAGAGTGAGCTAATGGATTCATAGGAATACACTCTTTGAATCGCTTTAGCGAAGAGTGCAGCCGTAGGGAGTTGTTTAATTTTTACAGCAGGCTTGCGAAGTGGAATGGTATCGCAAACGACTATTTCAGTTAGATGAGAGTCTGCAATTCGTTCGTAGGATTGACCGCTTAGGACAGGATGTGTACAGAAAGCACGAACGCTTGCAGCACCATTGTCAATCAGCAAACTGGCGGCTTTGGTGAGTGTTCCGGCAGTGTCTACAATATCGTCTACAAGAATACAATCACGACCGGAGACATCCCCTATCAATTGCATTCCTTCAATTTCGTTGGCCCTTTTACGGTGCTTATCAATAATCGCCATGTCGGCACTGAAGTAAGATGCATAGGTACGAGCCCTGTGCACACCGCCCATATCCGGAGCACAAATCATAATATTGGGCAAGTTAAGACTCTTCATATAGGGGACGAAAATGGCGGAGGCATCCATATGATCCACAGGAACATCAAAAAAGCCCTGAATTTGTGGTGCATGCAGATCCATGGTCATTACCCTGGTCACACCGGCAGCTGTTAAAAGATTGGCTACCAACTTAGAAGCAATAGCTACCCTGGGTTTATCCTTTCGATCACTTCTGGCATAACCGAAATAAGGAATCACGGCGGTTATATAATGAGCAGAGGCACGTTTGGCTGCATCAATCAGCATAAGTAATTCAAAAAGATTATCGGTAGGTGAAAACGTACTTTGGATTATAAAAACATCGCAACCACGAACACTTTCGTCAAATGAGGGAGAAAACTCACCGTCATTGAATCGGGCCACTTTTACATCACCCAGCGGAGCACCATAGCAATCTGCTATTTGCTCAGCGAGATATCGTGAAGCTGTTCCTGAGAATATTTTTACCTGCCGCGCCATGTTTTTCCTTTCCTTAAAAGGGCTGCAAAGAAACTAAAAATAACCCGTTTATCAAAATGAATAAACATTCCCCTGTTGAAAATATTACAAAGTTTCCAATTCGCTATAAAATCAGGATTTAAACTTCAAATTTCTTAATGTAATTGATTGTAAATTAGCTATTTTGATATTAATCTAGCTTCAGCTTTAACCATGAACTGCGTACGATTCCGGACCGTAGTATTACAAAAGGAGGCTGATTTCTACAGCCCCCTTTTCTAAACGCAATGGATCAGCCTTCAACTATTTTCTAAATCTCATTCCATTACCGCATTGTTCATGAGGAAGCGCTAAAATGGAATCATAAGTTGATTGGGTCAGGTATTGCGGAATATAAGTAACACCCTGACTGGTCAATTGAGAGGTAAAAGCTTTAATATGATTCCTTGATCCGCAGGTCAGTGCATCATACACCTGAATCAAATCGGATTTAGATGTATTCCTATAAAAGGTTTGGATGTCAGAGATATCGAGATCTTCAATTGTTGCACCTGCTTCCAATGCCTTAATCAGTGATACATCTACTTGTAAGATCAGATCATTGTACAACTGCTGTAGAGTTGTATTTACAAAAACACCCGGACCATTACTTTTAACCGGGTCTTCAATAGAATATTTATTCAATAGATTTAAAACCGATGACATATGCGATGCTTCACTTGCACTAATATTATTGAAAACAGTTACACCATACTTGTTGAATGCATACACATAAACATCATGTGCCAATTTCTCTTCTTCCCTCAGGAAAATCAAATCTGATTTTTCCTGCGTGCTAATTGAAACGGCAGAAACATTATTATTTTCATTGTCATCTTTTTTACAGGAACTGAAACCCATCAGCCCGGCAGTTGCAATAATAAGTAGTGTTTTCATGATCAAGAATTTTATTTCATAAAAGTACCATGAGCACGCCCGGATTTATGTTACTTCAGTTACAGTTGAAAGATGATTAATATCAATGCATTTCATCTTCTCCTCAATGGCTTTACTTTAACACACTAAGTTTCTTTATAAATGTATGATGGTTCGTGCTGATTTCAGCTACGTAAATCCCTGCATCAATTGTATTAATATCCAATGAATAATTTTCATTATTAATTTCTTCAAACTGCATAATCAATCGCCCGGAATAATCGTACAATTTCACTCTTTCTATTCTTGAGACAGAATTGGTTTTAATGGAAACATTACCAATAGCAGGATTCGGAAATAAAGAAACCGCTTCGCTATTATCTTGCATCTCATTCACTCCAACGGTAGCCGGACAACTCACGATAAATTGCCCCATCATTCCTTCGTCTTCATGTGGCAACATATGACAATGATACATGTAGCTTGCCATTGAATCGCAGAATGTTTCAAATTTCGTAATGAACTTTATGGTTTGCATAGCAGGAACAAGAACGACATCCTTTCTCCCCGCTAAATTTACAGGAGGAAGTAGTCCATTTATTTCTGTAATATAAAATTGCACATCATGAATATGAAACGGATGAGCAATTGGAGATTGATTCGTCAAAGTACATACTTCAATATTATCAAGTGGTATTGAATAATTGACCACATTCATGTCAAACGAAGTATTGTTAATCAGAAATGGTCCCTGAATGGCAGTAGGTCCCATATTGACAGGTGAAAAAGTGAGTGTCTTAAATGCATTTGCAGATGCAACCAACCAGGGTGTATTGGGAATCAAAGTGGAGGGAGTTGTTGTAATTGGTGAGGCAGTTGGAGCGACCACATTAAATTGAATGATGTTAAAATTTGCACCGTTTAAAACGTTTGAAGTATATCCCGGAATCGTTTGTCCGGGCCCCATTCCCGGTTGTGTCGCCCCATAAATCGCAGCGGGAAGTTCATTTGCATAGCTGAGCAGATAAACCGATTGACCCAACATACCGCCAAAATCAATTAGGATTTCTGCCCGCTCTCCGGGAGCAAGTCGCAGGCGGGTTAAAATTACCGGAGCATCCAACAAACCTCCATCGCTGCCTATTTGATAAAAGGATTGATTTCCCTGCAAACCCAAATTATAAACCCGCTCTGAAGAGGCATTCAGCAAACGAAACCTAACCATTTGCGCAGGAACGGGGAGGTATGGATCGATAGTTCCATTTACCATCATCACACTATCCGAAGCATTATTTACAATTATCTGTTTCGCTGCATCGAAGCATTTGGATTGAATCACCAACGGAAAGTCATCTATACCGTAAGTTCGTGGCAGATTAAGTGCACTCTCCACTGAGTCCCGAACAATAACCACACCCGCTGCTCCCAACGAAGCGTGCAAATTGGTCATCATATGTAAATGGGGATGATACCAATACGTAGACGCATGATCCCGGACAGTAAAACCCGGATTCCAAATCGTTCCGGGAGGAATTACCATATGCGGACCACCGTCATTCATTGCCGACACATGCATACCGTGCCAGTGAATAGTGGTGGTATCCATCAGATTATTTACAACATTAATACTTACTGAGTCTCCCCTGTTCAACAATAACGTTGGACCCAGGTAACTGCCATTGACACCAAAAGTATTTGTTGTGAATCCGGGGTAAAACACATGGCTCGTATCGTAAATATTCAAGATGATATTTGATCCTGAAAGTGTATCAGGAATTCCCAAAAGATTTTGAGATTTTGAAGAGTAGATAAAACTAAAAAAAATCAGAAATATAGCGCTCATTTTCTTCATGGTCATCGTTGGGGGTTAGAGGTTCTATGAATTTGGAAGCTGTAATTCAAGAAGATCTGGTATCAAGCTACCTCTACAAAAGTAGCACCGGCAGAAGTATCCTTCTGAAACATTTGTTACATACATCTACTTTGATAAGATGAGTATCGATTTAAAAAACTATATGTCTAATTCAATATTCCAATGAAAGACTCATTCGATTTTTATACATGATACATTTGCCTTTGCTACAGGAGAGAGGTCGATATAATCAGTGGATATTGACATCTTGAAGTAATTCATGAGCTTCCTTAAGAACCGGCATTACTTTCCACTTTGGCAAGGTTCTCAAATCATTTCATAAAGAAAAATAATATAGTGAATAGGAGAAGGAATTAGCGGACATACGCTATTAATATCAAACAATGTAAAAGGATTTGAGCAATAAACTATTTTGGAATGAAAAAACCTGTTCATTGGATTATTCACGTCGACTTTTGGGTAGGAAAAAAAAGAAAATGAGATAATTAATAAAATTATAACTACCTCATTTTCAGTGTACCCGGAGCCGGAGTCGAACCGGCATGCCAGTGAAGGCACAGGTGTTTGAGACCAGCGCGTCTACCAATTCCGCCATCCGGGCTTTCCCTATAGGGAGGGCAAAGATATAAAAAAATGGAATTGACCGGATTTCAAAATACCAACACGCTGTAAAGTTTCATGGGGCACTGAAATATCACCCTACTGTCTCTTACTGATCGTCTATTTATTTACTACAAACTTAGATTTATAAGACCATTCGTTTGCTTGTGCATCAATAAAGTATATACCGTTTTCAAACTCCGCCAATGAAATTATCTGCCCGGCAGCATTTTCAACATTTAGCACTTTAACCAATTGCAAGGTGCTGTTGTAGATTTTAAAGGTTGCCTTTGAATTATAATCTTTGATTTTAACTGTTATGAAATCGCGTGCAGGGTTGGGAGCAATTAATAGCTTTTCCATTTCCTGATCCGGAGATTCGCTGTCTTCATCGCTCAAACGAGGGGGCACTACGCATGGCTCATTATATAGAAATACATCACTCCCTTCATGAGCAACAAATCCCGGATTTAATATAATCTGATTACCCGCAACGTACTTTACTCTGGAAGTATTATAAAATTGTTGGGAAGTCACAATATTATTGCCTGCTATTAAGCCTGACTCTCCTGAAATATTAGCGGTTGGAAAATAATCAGACTGACAACCAACAGTGATGTAGTGATTATAAAAATAATCGCTCCCACCCACTGTATGTAAACTTAAGATTATTTTATAAGTTCCTGGTATCATTAAACCATTTGCCGGTAACTGAAAACCCAAATAATAATTAATGAATTTTTTTCGAAGCGCACTGCAGGTTGCGCATCCTTTATTTCGAACATAGGTAGGCATAACCGGTACGCCTATCGGGTTATAAATATCTAACAGGAAACTATCAAGCATCACATCATAATTTTTCAAAGCAAATTCATAATAAATGGAATCGCCCGGATTAAAATGATCATTGTAGGTTGGGAGTGTAGTTCCACAATTATCAGAATTTACAGGAGCATGTTTAAAGGTTTTTAAATGAATTACTGACGGATCTGTTGTGTAATTAAAGTAAAGATATGTTGAGTCTCTCCAACGGGAAGGCCTACCAAAATTATACACATCGTTAAAAGGATTTATAACGGTATTGGCATTATCTCTAAGTTCAAAAAATAAGCTAACTCTTTCATCAAAATTAACATTAAAGCTGATTCCTGACCCGATGCCCGAGGCTCCCGGATATCCAATTAATTCGCCTTCTGAAACATACCCTCCAATAGGTTTGGGATTCAAATCACCATTTTTTAAATTATAGTAATAGGTTCGACTTCCATCACTATGCTCTAAAGCGACATAATTTTCAGGACCGGTAACGCCGTAACAATTCCTGTCAAAATTACCATCGACTTTAGCAACAATAATTCCATCCGCAGCAGCAGTTACTCGTGCAATTTTTTCATCCATGACGTTGAACCCTCTTCGACCAAACTGAAACTCAGTGCCGGTGCATCCATCAAAAGTTCGTATTTCGTACGGATAATAACAATGCTGACCCCAGGCATCTGAACAACCCGAAGTAGGGTCATCATCTACCGTAAAGGGTATATGAAAAAAACTATAATCACGCATATTTGGCATGGCTTCTAATGGCGTGCGCAGATAAACTACTCCCGGCATTTTATTCAAGTTCCACTTCCCTTCAGCAATGAGTCTATCTTTATTTCTATTTGCTTCTTCATATGCCATGCGTGCTGTCTCAGCATGCTGCTGTACCATTTAGCATCCGCCTGTGCATATAAACTATTGGCTTTTATAATTAATACTGCAAGCAATAACAGTATAAAATAAAATGGGGGCACTTTTCCTTTTTGTTTCATTTTCATTGATGATTTAAAATATTTAGCATCATTGCATTTGACATATTACTCTAAATTACCTGCTCACCACAAATTTTGTTTGATAGGATTGATCTCCGCTTTGTACATCAATAAAATAAATACCGGGTGAAAAATTTATTGTAGAAACAATGTTTTCAATTCCTGCTTCAAAATTGACCGTTTTAATCAACTGCATGGTGCTAGTATAGATACTTATTATTGTATTTGAATCAGTGTTTGTTGTTTTAATAGTAATAAATTCATTGGCGGGATTCGGAAATATTAATAAAGCATCTTCAGATAAAAGATCAGCCTGTAAGTTAGTTCTTGGAATACCTTCACCACCACTGCAAGCGGAAGGACGAATTAATACCAAACCATTTCCGGTTGGAGTAGCCACGAAATTATTTTGCACCACTACTAAATTACCACCAAATGTTGCTACAGCAGCACCGGTTATATTTACATTACCACTAACCGTTACAGTATTAATGGCAGTTCTCCAATAATTTCCTGACGACCATGTAACAGCACCTTGGGAGTAATTAGACAGTGATTGACAATTAATTAATGGTCCGTTGGTAAATAAAAAACTGTTTACCCTGGAATATTGGCCTGAAGTGAAAATAAAATTTGGATAGCATGGAGCGCCTCGCCAGTAGGACATAGTATTTGTATAAGGGGGAGTGAAATTGGATGCGCCATTCGGATCTGTACAATTCCCAGTATACAAACATCCTGAAGTGCTATAGCAAGCCTGACCCTTATAGGCCCAGGGATCTGCAGGAGTATCAGTAATCAGATCAGCCGATGTGCTGGAATTTGATCCGTTTATCATCTCATTACCATTACCTGGTTCAAAAGTATGAAGCAATCCAAAACAATGTCCGACTTCATGAGAAGTCGTGTGAGCTGCAGCTAAGTTAGATTTGGCTATGGAACAAAATGTATTTGGGATGGACCATGCATAACCCCCGAATCCGGGGATGTTAAAATGATAAAAGATATTCAAGCAATCAGCCTTTAAGTACGGAGTAAGCAAGGAGGAGGTTGGGCTATTATTTACAATTGTATTATCAATGTAATCTAATCCCATACTGATGAAGCATATATTATTTGGTGCAAAATCAGCAATCAATTCATTGAATTCAGCTTTAACCTCTTCTTCCGTTGCCGCAGCATTCATCCCACCATTATCGCGACAAATATGAAAGTAAACTCTTATTGTGAATACAGTAACCACATCCATATTTTGATGTGAAGATTCATATTTCAATGCCTGCGTTAATGCTGCATTATCAATTACATATTCACCGCAACCTTTTGGATTTTGCAGAGGTTGAACATTTTGATTTGTATCGAGTAATTCAGGCTGAACATTTTGTGCTTTAATATTTATGCCAGATATCAAGCATATAATAAACAGTAATACTGATGCTAAGGCACGGCGCTTTTTTGATACTAAAATAATCTTATTCATAGTCTTCTATTAAATTTAATAATGAATAGGAGCGATTATTTACTTCCTTGTTTCAATAGATCCACCTGCTTTTGCAAATCAATTACGTACAATGTCAATTCTTCAATTTTCTTAATCATCTGTGCTGATGTTTTACCAATTTCCAATCCTTCACTTTCTATGATGGCCCCGGGTGTTACTTCAGGAAGATGTTTGTTTGTTTTTATAAATGCCTCGACGTCGCTTAATGCAGGTAACTTGTAATCATCAGCAAAAACGTAGTCGCACCAACCGGTGGAAACCCGTACTTCCTTAGCACGCATTGGTCCACAGACATCCAATTTATATGCGGGATTTGACGTTCCAATTCCGACAAGCTGCGTACCTACATCGGCAAGAATTACGTTTGAACCGGTCTGTCCACCTCTTATGTAAGTATTCTCGTTTGCACCATTGCAAAAGTGGGAAGCAAAACCTGTATTAGTACCCCAAAAGCTTGCTGTGGTTGATGTACCAGGCTTGAGAGCTACATCTAAAGTGCTTGATGCGGCTGTGTAATTGATTCCGACAGCTCCTGTTGGATGAATTACGAGAGCTGTAGTGCCTGATACATTCTGATCTGAGGCAGTTGCATTAGTTGATGAAGCAAAATGCATGACTCCTGAAGTCGGGTCGAGAGAAATCTGTGCTCCATAACCAGCACCTAACGACTTCCAGGTGTTTGACGCAACGTATGAATTAAATCCGATACCGGGCCAGTTCTGAACCAATGCAATTCCAGAAGACCCTTGTCCGAAAATAGCATTTGTTTTTCCCACATTACCTTGTACAACAAACTTAGCTCTGCTCGGATCACTTGTACCTACACCTACATTTCCGGATTTTTGAAAACTCCCCGGATAGGCCAACAAGATATTTCCGGCAGTAAACGGTGATGCATTTGAAGGAGCATAAGCGTGAATGTTAAGATCATTAGCAGTATTATATAAATAGGATATACCGTTAAGTGTGAAATTACCTGAATTAATATTCACATAATTACTTCCACTATTGATTGTCAATACATCCGAATTACTTATTTCATTTCTGATAACATAATCGGGTGTTCCATTTGCATTTACTGTCAGTCCCGTTTTCCATTGAGGAACTCCGGTCTGCATATATTTTATTACAGCTTCAAAACCATTTGCAGCCCGATCAACAGAAAGTTGCGCACCGGCAGCGGTTGATTTAATCAATACATCCGACAGCGTATTCTTCTGCACCTGAAATAATGCTGTAGGCGAGGATGTACCTATCCCCACCTTACCGTTACTTCTAAAAGTCATACGTACTGCATTATTAGTACGAATTTTTAAATCATTTGCATCCGTCGTTCCAAGAAATTGGTTAGTCGGATTGGTTCCGGCATTGCCAGTTACATTCCAGGTTTGCGCTGATACTTTGTTTGCAGTGAGGAGCCCTGAAATGATCAAAGCTGCTGTGAAGAGTGATTTTAATTTCATAGTGATTAGTTTATGCAGTTATACTTGAAGATTAGATTAATATAAATTGTTATATTACGCTACAATATTAGCGTCCTGTTTTGTTGCCCACACCTACATAAAAAGGTGGGATGATAAGTTTAAAGTTTAAGGTTCAAGGTTTAAGGTTCAAAGTTCAAGGTTTCACTCGCCACGTGACCGCGGGAGATAAATGCTTGTTTCTTAATATACGAGATGATCCCATTACCCCCTATCCATCGGACTTTTATCTGACGCGCATGGTATAAGGTTAAAGTCTAAAATTTAGGGGCTAATTTCCCACAGCCAGGGGTTCCCTAAAGTCTTGTCAGATTCACATCTCGCGTCATTTTCACTTCACCCTTAACGATTTGAAAAATGACGAGACGAAGTGAGAAATGACGAGAGAACAAACTTACTGAGAACTAAAATCGAAAAAAACAGATGAGCTATTGAATGTAACCGGCAGCTTGCTCCAGGTTTCGATGGTGTTGCGCGTACGAACGACAATGTAATAATTTCCTCCAAAAATTGAGTTGGGATAATTTACGGTTGCCAACCCGCTTGTATTTAACATGACTCTATTGCTAACAATAGTAGTGAATGAAAACTGATCATGTAATTCGACGGTGATAGAATCACAAGAGGTATTCAATAAAGTTGCTCCTGCATTGAATAATACGGGTTGCATCAACCCTCCACCTGAATAATATCCTTCAATAAAAAGTTTGAGATTGAGGACCATAAATCCTTCGTCAATTTGTCCGTTGCAGTTATCATCAATGCCGTTACTAATCTCGGTTTGGCCGGGCCAGACCATGTTGTTATTGTCATCGCAGTCACCACCATTTAATACGTACCCGGGAGGTTGTGCGCAACTTTGTATGGTTGGCGAAGAACCAAAATTATCCCCATCATTATCAAAATACCAGATTGTAGCTACTACGCCTTCATCAATTTGTCCATTACAGTTATCGTCTATACAGTTACTTATTTCGGACGCGTTTGGCCAGATGTTGATGTTACTATCATCGCAATCGCCAGGGGTAGTCACAAAATTCGGGGGTGGTGGGTCACAGGTTGTGAGTGGAAATATGATGTTGCCATAATTGTCGCCATCATTGTCATAATAATACGTAACCGGGTTAAAGCCTTCATCTGTTTGACTATCGCAATTATCATCGATTCCATTGCAGATTTCAGGGATGCCCGCATTTACCGCCGCATTAAAGTCATCGCAATCGCCAAGGGCAATTACAGGTGATGGATGCCAACCTAAACCGGGACTCGTGCAAGCGCTTTGTGAGCTGGTATAGTATTGGTCATTATCAAAATCGAGATACCAGGTTGCAATTGTATTCACATTTACGGTGGTGGTTGCCGTATTTGTACATCCATAATTACCGGTTGCTGTAACGGTATACATGGTTGTTGATGTGGGAGACGCGGTTACTGAATTGCCCGTGGTAGGTGAAGTTGCGGGAGACCAGGCATAAGTTGTGGTGATTGGTGTAACACCACCCGTTATGGTAATATTATAATCTTCTGTTTCCCCAAAGGTATAGGTTGCGCAAGGGTCCAAGTTATACGTGCTGTATGCTTCCCTGATGCGCAAACGACATGTTCCGTTTTTCGCCCATGTCGGCACAAAGAAAAGTAAGGATGCCGAACCGAATGCAGTATTGATATCACCTGATTCTCCCAATTTCTCTAAGGGACCATACCAGGTTCCATCACCATTGTAATCGATCCAGGCAGCCACATTGTTAAATGATGTAAAACTGCCAACATTAATCGTGAGGTAATACCCATTGCCTGCAGTTAAAGTGGCTGTAGTTCCACCTGATTGTGGGAATAAAGTGTAAAATGGAGGTGCAGCCGCTCCGGTTAAATTACTTAATGAGGTGCTAAACATGTAAACACTGCTGATATAATCGCCACCACTTGTCCCCGAAGTATATGCAGGTTGACAATAATTTATTGCATCCGCACTAACAGAAAGATTACTTGACCCCCCTGCACAAATTGAAGTAGGACTTGCAGTCGCAGTAAGTGCAGGCGGTAGAGTAACCATTACCGGTGCACTTGCAGTAGCTGTGCATCCATCCACATCGGTAGCTGTTACGATGTAATTGACAGATGATGTTGGATTAGCTGTTACGGAACTTCCTGATGCCGGAGTAGTCGCAGGACTCCAGGTGTAAGCAGGCGATACATTATTTACACCTCCGGTAATGGTAATGGTGTAATCTTCTGTTTCTCCCGAACCACCAAGTTCACAGGATGCCAGATAATAGCCATCGCCGGATAAACGAATACGAAACCGTGTAGCACCATTTTTTGCAGATAGTGGAACAATAAAGGTCATAAAACTTGAAGTAGAAGCACCTATTGTTCTTTCTCCTATTTTTTCTAAACCTGCATTCAGATTTATATTATTATCATAATCTATAAAGGCGGTTACCATATTGTTGCCCGCCGTACCTGTCTTTAAAAATAGTTTATAGGTATGCCCTGCGATTAGGGTTGCAGTTGAATTGCCTGATGCCGGGAAAAGCGTATAATACGGGGTGGAAGATGCGCCGCTTGAAAATAGCATAACAATGGTACCAAAGCCACCCAGCGTAACATCGTTTATTTGAATAGAGGACATATAATTACCCATATTAGTACCGGCGCCATAAAAAAACTGGTTGCAATAAGCAGAACCCACATTTGCAGTAAGTGTAGTGGCCCCACCCGGGCAAACTACAACGGGTGATGCAGCTGCGGTGATGTTCATTGAATTTACAATTACAGGATTTGTTTTAGCAGATGCAGTGCAACCAAATGCATCGCTAACGGTGACAGTATATTGTTGTGAGTATGACGGTGATGCTGAGACAGAGGCACCTGAAGAGGGCGAAGTTCCTGATGACCAATTGAAGACAAGCGGTATTGGCGGCAGACCATTGGAAAGGGTAATGAAATAATCTTCTGTTTCACCATATACCTCTGTATCACAGGGTGAAATATTGGTACCTCCCCGTACTTCCCGAATACGCATACGGGTTAAACCATTGGTAACAAAGAATGGAATCCAAATAGTACCACTGGTTGCTCCCAAATCGGGATAGGCTCCATAGGGTCCCACTTGTTTTACTTTTTCATTATCAGTAAACAAACTATCCCTATTATAATCTATCCATGCGGCCAGGTAATTGGAAGACGCATTTGTTCCCGCAGCTAATCTTAACTTGTAATATTGTCCTGCCGCTAAGGTAGTAGTTGTGTTGCCACTGGCAGGGTATTGGGTATAATAAGGATAGGGTGCCCCTGTGGTAATATTATCAAAACCGGTCGGGCTCAAATTATCATTTAATATAACTACTCTTCCTATATAATCACCCGCTGAAGTGCCGGTAGAATAATTTGGTTGACAATAAGTAACAGCTGCTGTAAGATTGGCTGTGCTGCCTTCACAAATCATTGTTGGTGTTACATTCGTATTAATAACTGCATTATAGGGAGGGTGAATGAACATATAAATTTTACCAGAACTCGTACTATTCGCATAAAATGAACATGCCGGTGTAAATACCATGACACAACGAATACTGTCATCATCGTTCAATGTACTTGTTGAATAGGTACTGCTATTTGCACCAGGTATAGTTGTGCCATTAACTATCCATTGATAAACAGGAGAGATTGCATTGACAGGTGTAGCTGTAAAAGTAACCATCTGTACCGTACCCTCACAAAAATTGTTGGCAGAAACAGAAATGGAAACCGTAGGGGTTGGTGGCAGGTTTTGTGCAGGGCCTACACCTACTGCGCACCAGGCATTGGCAGTTTGTAAAGCTTCGTTACTGTTGACGCCATACAGATCCTTTGCTGCCTGAATAGAAGCCAGACGGGCAAGTCCGTAACCGGAACCCGAAGTAAGATTAACCATACATCTATAAGCGATCATCCGCGCTTTGTTAATACCTATTCCTTCTACGCAATACGGAAAATTGAGATCATTGGTACCTGCACCACCCACTGATAATAAGTAAAACCAATAATTCTGAACACCGCTGTTGGTATGCACACCACAAAAATCATTGCCGCCAGATGGTGTACAAGCGGGTCCAGGATACCAGTTAGTTCCTAAATAAGTATCGGGCTGACCTTTATCATTAGGATTAATAAAGCTTCTGATAGTGTCTAATTCTCCGGCACATACCCAATCCGGTGAACCTAATGTCCAAGCTTCAATGGCTTCGCCCAGGCAATCCGCAAACGATTCATTCAATGCGCCTGATTCACCGGCATACGTAAGATTGGAGGTAAAATGAACCATGCCATGCGTATGCTCATGACCAACAACATCCAAGGTAATGTATGGACTACTGCCATCTGCATTGCCACCAAATGAAACTGCTTGTGTAGCATTTCTATAAAATGCATTTCCCGTATAGCCGGGATTTAAGTATGTTTTATAGTCATGCCCGATATTATCATATCCTTCCCTGCCATGTATGGTTGCATAATAATTACGGACTTGTTGCCCGCTAAAATGAGCTTGAGCGATGTATTGTCCAAGTGGTGTATTGGGCCAATTATTATCTGCATCGGTATAGTAAACAGCGCCTGTACCATTGTCATTTCCATTGCCGTTTAATGTTTGAACCTGTGCCGGGTTACAATCGCCTAATGATAAATAATTGCCTGAAAACAAATATGTATAAAGCGTACGGGGTCCATTCCATAAGGTGGTGCTACTTCCTGCATTGCATGCAAAAGTCAAGGGTATCTTGTTTGCCATTGCTCCGCTGGCTGCATCAACATAGACATCATAAGATTCCGTTGCAGGGTTTACCGAAATGCTATATTTCCAGCAAAGGCGGTACACTTTATTTTCTTTCGTATGTCCGGGTAAGGCAATATACATTAATTCGCCTTTGGGGTAAAGACTTGCTGACGAATCTTTTTTTGTTTTCCGGTAGTTCGCTTCTGCCTCGGGATTTAACCATAAATAGTCCACCGATTTTATTTCTTTTAAAGCAGTTTGGAGTCCCTGGTTTTCGTTGATTAGCACAATGGAACTTTGCGGATTTACCTGCATATACATTCCATTGATGTACTGTACCCGGCCTCCCTTTTCGTGAATTATCATTTCGCCTTCCATTACTTTGTAATTATTTACAAATTGCTGATAGCGGGAATGAGTAAAGTTTAATTCATCTTGCTCGGCGCGGACTAAGCGCATTTCGCTGTTAGGTGCCAGGTCAAGTACGGAAAGATAGTTTTTCAGAAATTCTTCCGCTGTAATATTGATTTCATTTTTGATGGTAAAGAATTCCAACTCTGAAGTGGAGTCCGTGATGGAAAGAAATTCTTGATTTCTGTTTTGTTGCGCATCTACACTTGGCGAGAGCAGGAGCAGAAGGAATAGCAGGCAGATGTTATCTTTTTTACGCATATTGATTGGATATAATCCTTTCATCGGATTTAGGTATGAAAGCAATCAAAAATAAGTGGGATAACGGTATTTCGATCCCACATAAATATGTGGGGTGCACTGCTCCGATTGATTACCTCGGCTATTAGGACATCCTAAAATAGCAGACTCACCTATAGGTGAGTATTGAACTCAGCCTAAGGAGAAAAAACAGTATTTGTAACCGGCTGCTAGTTTTTAATCAATTTTTGGGTAATTCTTTGTCCATCCACATTTATCATACAGAAATAAATTCCTGTTGCAAAAAGTGCTGTATTTACCTCTATGCTTTGAGCAACTGATGCTGTCGTAGGATAAATAATTTTTCCGGTAACATCCGCAATTTTTATCTCGGATTTGGTATACATCTCATTTAGATTAATGATAAAATAATCATCAGCCGGGTTCGGATAAATGGAAACATTGTTTGGCTCCTTAGTGCTTTCTAAAGCTGTTAAAGTGTTACCGAGCCTGGCAACAAACATATCCCAGTTACCTGAAGCGGAGATATTCGTTAACGCGATGGGGCCAAAAGAGGCAACAGGGCTGCCAAAGCGTCCTGTTATGTACACATTATTTGTAGGATCAATTGATACGGATAATGCTCCGTCGCCACCGGATCCACCTGCTTCAATAGCATATACAAAATTGCCTGCGCTATCTAATTTAGAAATGTAAATACCGAAAAAACCTGAGGGTGTCATATTAAATACTCCGGGACCCGGATCGAAGTCGAAGGTAGAGCGGAACGTGCCGGTTATATAAACATTAGCAGCGTTATCTAATGAGAGCCCCCTGCCAAGATCGGTACCCGGGCCGCCAAACGTTTTTCCCCACAAATAATTTCCTGAATTATCGAGTTTACAAACTAACACATCTTCTTCTCCATCAAAAGAATTAACTATGACTGTTGGGGTGCCCGGGTTGAGGTCAAATGTTCCTAAAAAAAATCCTGAGAAATAAATATCTTTAGCAGCATCCAAAATAATTGAAGTACCATCTATTGCAGCTAGACCAACTAACGCTTTTGTCCATGCAAAATTACCGGAGCTATCCATTTTAGAAATAAAAGCATTGGTTGCACCTATCGGAGCAGTCAGGTTAAAACTATTAACGCCCGGATCAAAATCAACTGTACCAGTAAAGGATCCGATAGAATAAACATTGCCGGAGTCATCAGTAGTTAATGCCGTAGCATAGGCATCACAATTGATTCCACCAAAGTTCTTTGCCCAAATAAAATTGCCGGAACTGTCCAACTTTAAAATATATGCATCAGCCAAACCAGTAGGCGTTAAATTAAAGACACCAACTCCGGGATCAAAATCAACTGTTGAGAGAAAAAAACCGCATGTAATGATGTTATTATTATCGTCAATAGTTATGGCCTGGCTTTGATCAAATTCTATTCCTCCCAATGATTTCGCCCAAATAAAATTGCCGGAACTATCCAACTTTAAAATATATGCATCGTAATCACCTGCAGAAGTTAAATTGAACGTAGGGGTGCCGGGATTAAAGTCTGCGGTAGCGAAATAATAACCAGTTAAGTAAACATTAGCCATATTATCAAAGGCGATGCATGAACCCTGTTCATTAGAAAGACCTCCCATTGATTTTGCCCAGATAAAACCACCGGTTGAGTCTAATTTCAAAAGATAGATATCGTTGCCTCCAACGGCCGTTAAATTAAATATGGCCGGACCCGGGTCAAAATCCACAGTTCCTTGATAATAGCCTGTTGTGTAAACATTGCCCAAAGTATCAGTGGCTATATTTAAGCCCACATCATCTCCTGTGCTGCCTGCACTTTTTGCCCATTGCCAATTAGGAGTTTGCGCGTTTGAATTCAAGTAACATAAGGATGTAAGAAATAAAAAGGTGAGTTTGAGTATGTGCTTTTCCAATTTCATTTTAGGTTAGTCCGATTAGATTTACTTCCGCTGTAAAATTCGCATTTATAAATGAGCTTTCCCCTACATAAAAAGGGGGGATGAGCGTTTAAGGTTTAAAGTTTAAGGTTTAAGGTTTAAGGTTTAAGGTTTAAGGTTTAAGGTTTAAGGTTTAAGGTTTAAGGTTTAAGGTTTAAGGTTTAAGGTTTAAGGTTTAAGGTTTAAGGTTTACCATGAAGCGTATCGCTTTTCGCGATTCTGCTTCATGGTCGCGATTCTGCTTCATGGTTTTCAGTCGCCGAGTTAATACTTCGAAAATGCTAAATGAGCTCTTAATCGGCTTAAATACTCTCTGGAAATCTGTTTTCCTGTTGAAGATAAACATCTAAAAGTGCAATCCATGTAAATAAATAGCCAATGATAATCGAATCCAATTTAATAAAGCGAAAATAAAATACCGCTATACAAACAGAAATAACAAGCTGTATGGTAAAAAGGAGAAATTGAACTCTTGTGTACTTTTTAAACCTAAACAATTGTATAATAGCATTTATTGATATCACCAATAAGCCAGAGAAAATTATAATATTGGCTCCTTTCCATTGCATATATTTAAAAAGGCATCCCAATAAAATCAAAGGCAACAACCATATCCATTTGTTATTTCGATAGTCTGACCGATTTAAATAAACATAATATCCTAACGTGGTAATAACAATCGTTCCGCCGGAGACTTTTAAGACTGCATCTGCAAAATAATAGCCGGAAAACTTAACTACAAAACTGATCACCACAAGTGCTCCACCGAGCAACACATAATTCCATTGCTTACTACTGGTCAGCTTCTTTGAAAATAACACAGCCACAATCCCGGAAGTCCCGGAAATGTACAATGAAAAATTCATTAGTACATCTGAAATGTCGCTCTTAGGTAACACTATTGATATAATTAAACCCACAAAAGAAAACAGAAATGCAACAAAGAAGAGGACTATTATTGGATTTAATCTCATGCTATTTTTGATTAAATATTTAAATGATTATAAAAACTGGCTTAACAATATCGCGGCATAGTCAACTCGATTTTCGTCCCATTATGAGGCGAAGAACTTATATTGATTTCGCCTTTAATTTCCTCCGCACGGTGTTGCATGTTGCGTAAGCCTCCTCGGTGCTTTACTTCATCTTCATTAAAGCCTATTCCATTATCTTCTACCTTCAAGTGAATACTTTTCTCATCAAATGTTAATGACAGGTTAACTTTTGAAGCAACTGAATATTTTGAAAGATTATTAACCGCTTCTTTAAAAATCAAGTACATATTATTTTTAACATCCATTGTAAGTTTGCAATCCATTTTTTCTTTGGGGAAATTAAAAGTGTACTCTATATTTTTAGCTTCGAGTATTGTAGTTGCATATTCTCTCATGCGGCTCATTACTTCTTCAATAGTATCGTTACCAGGATTAATGTTCCAGATAATATCACTCATATTATTTAATAATCGCTGACTACGTTCATTAATTTTTTCTAACGATGCTTTTGTTTTTTCGGCGTCGGATTGTTTAAGATTGTTTTGTGCTGTTCTGCTTAAAATATTTATGCTACTCAAGGTGCTCCCAATATCATCATGCAAATCGCGGCTTAACTTACTTCGCATACGTTCCATTTCCACTGTGCGCTTTAACTTATTTCTATTAATGATCACAAAAATGAGAAGAAGCAATAAGATTGATCCGGCAATAAATGAATTGCGAATTACTTTTTGCTTTTGAAGTTGTTGTTGAACAAGTGCATCTTCCTTATCCCTCTCTACCTTGGAGATAGCTTCCTTCTTACTAAAATCATACTGCAATTGCTGTTGCAGCAAGGTTCTCTTATCCTCCTCCTTGTTCACACTATCACGATAAATAACATATAATTTATAATGTTTCAATGCTTCCTCAAAATTTCCTTGCAAACTATCGAGTTCCGACAAACTATTATAACCACAATTAATAGCTTCAAGATCATTAATCTCGATGGCAATCGACAATCCCATAGTAATGTAATGATTTGCCTCTTTTACCTTCTTTTGCAAAACAAACACATTCCCAATGTTATTATAAGTTATCGCGAGACCTGATTTATCCTCCATCTCCTCTTTGCCTTTTAAAGAAACGAAATAATTCTTCATAGCTTCGGAATAATTGCCTTGTAAAGAATTAATAACACCTATGTTTTCGGATGTAGATGCTATACCACGTTTATCCCCGAGTTCCTTTTGTATGCTTAGAGCCAAAGAATAATTTTTCAACGCTTCGACCTGATTATTCTGAGCATTATAAAGTGTTCCAATGTTATTCAAAGTATAAGCAGTATTAACTTTGTCGCCAAAACTTTCAAAGATTTTCAAAGCTGAGAAGAAATTTTTTAATGCTTCGGGATAGTTCTCTTGTTCAGCATAAATAATTCCAATATTAATGAATGAAACTGCAGTATTTCCCTTATCACCAACTTCCTCCAGAATTTTTAATGCTGCGAAATAATATTTCAGCGCTTCGGGATAATTAAATAATTCCGTATAAATAATACCCAGGTTATTCAAAGACATCGCCACACCTTGTTTATCCCTGATTGCTTCTCTAATCTTTAAAGATGCGTTATGATTATTCAACGCCTCCAAATAATTAACTTGATGCCAATTAATAGTTCCGACATTATGTAAAGTATATGCTTTTTGTTTAAGAATAAAAGAAGTATCCTGCGGATTTCCTGAATTGAGCATCTGCTCATATAACTTTAATGCAGACTGACAGTCCTTTAACGCTTCTTCATAACTTCCAATGTTTATTTTACCGGAACTCATTTGTAGAAACGCTTCTGCCATACCCATTTTATAATTCAAATTTTTTGCAAGGTTGAGGGCTTCGTTGCCAAAATAAATTGCAGCATTCGGATCCTTACCCAAATAATCATAGGCATAGTAATTTAGGGTTTTCACACGACTCGTATCTTTCTTACCTCCTTTTAAACCGGAAATAATAGAGTCAATCAAGTGCTTGTTTTGTCCAAAAGAAGGATGCTGGAAAATCAATACAATTAACAAAATACTAATTCTTTTCACCATAAACTGAATTTTCTATTTTCGAACATTTAACTTATCTGATTCGACGGCACTCATTATCCTGAATACTGACATAATTTTGACGGCTATCCGGGATTCGCGTTGCATCTTGAAAATAAATCCCTATATTAATTTTTTTCGTTAGTACATTCGTTTGCCCTCAATGACAATTCTCAACTATAGTCCATAAACTCGTCATGGGATCTGGGGCGATGTTACCCCTATAGAAGCAGTATTTAACGGGCACGAACTTAACGATTGCCAATCTATCAACAAATTTAACAATATCGCGGCATAATCAACTCAATTTTCGTCCCATTATGAGGCGAAGAACTTATATTGATTTCGCCTTTAATTTCCTCCGCACGGTGTTGCATGTTGCGTAAGCCTCCACGGTGCTTTACTTCATCTTCATTAAAGCCTATTCCATTATCTTCTACCTTCAAGTGAATACTTTTCTCATCAAATGTTAATGACAGGTTAACTTGTGAAGCAACTGAATATTTTGAAAGATTATTAACCGCTTCTTTAAAAATCAAGTACATATTATTTTTAACATCCATTGTAAGTTTGCAATCCATTTTTTCTTTGGGGAAATTAAAAGTGTACTCTATATTTTTAGCTTCGAGTATTGTAGTTGCATATTCTCTCATTCGGCTCATTACTTCTTCAATAGTATCGTTACCAGGATTAATGTTCCAGATAATATCACTCATATTATTTAATAATCGCTGACTACGTTCATTAATTTTTTCTAACGATGCTTTTGTTTTTTCGGCGTCGGATTGTTTAAGATTGTTTTGTGCTGTTCTGCTTAAAATATTTATGCTACTCAAGGTGCTCCCAATATCATCATGCAAATCGCGGCTTAACTTACTTCGCATACGTTCCATTTCCACTGTGCGTTTTAACTTATTTCTATTAATTATCACAAAAATGAGGAGAAGCAATAAGATTGATCCGGTAATAAATGAATTTCGAATTACTTTTTGCTTTTGAAGTTGTTGTTGGTTGACAACATCCTTCTTCTCCTGCTCTACCTTGATTAACGCCTCCTTTTTACTAAAATCAAATTGCAATTGCTGCTGAACTAATTTCCTTGTATTCTCTTCATTGTCCAAACTATCGCGATAGGTAATATACAATTTATAATGATCTAAGGACTGCTTAAAATTACCTTGCGCACTATCCAACGTTGCTAAGCTAAGATAATTAAATTTTATATCTTGAATATTACCATTCTCTTTTGCAATCAATAAGCCCTTACGCAGATATTGGCTCGCTGCGCTATAATTTTTCTGAAGCCGATAAGCATTGCCCAGGTTGTTATAGGTAACCGCAATTCCCTGATTATTGCCTATTTCCTCTTTTATTTTTAAGGACTTAAACAAATACATCAAAGCATCTTGATAAATATCTTGATACATATAGATAAGACCGATATTTTCATAAGAATTAGCTATACTATGTTTATCCCCAATTTCCTGTTGAATTTTTAAAGCCATAAAATAATTCTTTAATGCTTCATCGTACTTTCCTTGATCATCATAAACTGCACCTATGTTGTTGAAAGAACCAGCAATGTTTCTTTTATCCCTTAATTCTTTAAAGATTTTTAAAGCAGTAAAATAATTATTTAACGCTTTCTGAAAATTGCCTTGATCTCTGTAAATAAGTCCGATGTTGATGTACGAAGCGGCAATACTCTCCTTATCTCCAATTTCTTCAAAACTCTTTAGAGCGGCAAAATAATTCTCTAATGCTTTGGGATAATTACCCAGATTCGAATAAACAAGTCCTATGTTGTTAAGAGAAAAAGAGATTCCCTTTTTATCCTTAATTCCTTCTCTGACTTTTAAAGCAAGTAAATGATACTTCAACGATTCTGTTAAATTTCCTTGATACCAATAGATGATTCCCATGCTATTAAAAGTTCTACCTTTTTGAGTCAGGATTCGAGGTCTATGAGTCGATTTTTCGGTGATCAGTAGTTCATCATATAATTGTAAAGCATGGTTACAATATTTCAGCGCTAATTCATAATCTCCAATATTCGTAGTTGGAATATTCAACTGCAAGTACACATTGGCAATTCCCATTTTATAATTAATCGATTTAGCTAACTCTAGCGCCTTATTACCAAAATAAATTGAAGTGTCTGGATCATTATTTCTGAATTCAGAAGCAATGGCATTTAGCGTATTTACCTTTGCCGTATCAGTCTTGTGAACTTTTAAAACTGTGAAGAGTGAATCCAAAATTCTATTTCTCACATCGTCTTGGGCAGACACCCCGCCCATCATAAGACACAAACAACCAAATTGAATAATTAATATTTTTTTCATCGCAGAAACTATTGTGAACTTAATATTACCAATCAATTAACCCCTCTTAGCGTTCAATTAACCTGAAAGATAATTCAATTGAATCAAAAAAATAATGGAAGCATTACATCATTTTATTCTGTATTGCTTTTGCCACTGCTTCGCTTTTTGAATTTACATGCAGTTTTGTGTATATATTTTTAATATGATATCGTAAGGTTTCAATACTAACTTTCATTTCAGTAGCGGCCATCTTATAACTATAGCCTCGAACTAAAAAGGACAGTACATCATGTTCTCGTGGCGTGAGCGCTTGAATTTCAACCGAATTTTGGAAAGGCTGCGAAAAGAGTTTCAACACTTGTTTTGCTACAGATGGTGTCATAGGAGCCCCTCCTGTATGCGCTTCATGAATGGCTTCAATCATCTTTTCGGGAGATGTATTCTTCAAAATATAACCACTGGCCCCAAAACAAATCGATTGAAAAACACGATCGTTATCATCAAAAACGGTTAACATTAAAACATTTACTTCACTGCCCTCCGCTCGCAATTTCCGCAAGCCCTGCAAGCCATTTTCAACAGGCATATCAATATCCATCAACACCACATCGGGCTGGAGATGCTGTACATTTTTAACAACGTTCTTGCAATTATGAAACACTCCAACCAAATCTATTCCTTCCGCATTATGAATTAACTCACTCATGCTGTCCACGAAATCCAGATTATCTTCAAAAATAATCACTCGAATTAAATTCATATTTAACTGTATTTTAATATATTAATTCATTACAACGCTGAGGTCAAAATAACTGATAAAAGTCCGACACTGTACCTACATAAATATGTGAGTCTTATGATTCAACCTTAACTTCCTCCATATTTTAATATTTCTAACAGATACATTCTGAACATTTCTGACAATGAATTAAACTTTAGCTGCTATTGGGATTGAACCCTCGACTTCTAAAACACCCCCCTCTTCAAGCACTTGCCTTTATGAGAAGCAATTGCGGTGATGAGACCTTTGAGCAAGAACCACAATCACCTGTTTCTTACCTGCAAATTAATATAAAAAACCGGAATTGACAAAGAACCTTATGTTAAATGGAAAATCCAAGTTATCTCGAATAACACCATTTATAGACCCATGTTTAGTCGACACAACCACTATAATATCAATAAAAAAGGCTGCCTCAAAACGAGACAGCCTTTTAGAAAATGGAAGGAAAAGTTAGTTAATAATAATCTTCAATTGTTTTACTCCTTCCTCGTCATTCAGTCTGATGAGGTATAATCCGCGAGCAATACCTGTGACATCCACTTGCTTTCTCAGCAACTCACCATCACCTGTACGTTTCATATTCCATACTACGCGTCCCTCAGCATCAATCATATCCATCCGGTATTCACTATCCTTCATGGTAATATAATTAATTTCAAACTGCTCATGAGCAGGATTAGGATATACGGATAACAGGTCGTAATCCGAATTATCCATTCTTATACAGAAGGAGATGGTAATTCCGTTGAGGACTCTGATCGCTGAGTTACCACATGGATTAGAAGCTCTTACCGAAACAACCTGGTTGGCGGCTGGAACTGTATTAAATACCACATCGATATCCTTTGTTCCTTGCCCGCTCACAATTGTACCCGGAGTTACCCATGTATATTGTGAAGCTCCGGCAACAGTAGCGGTAGAATAATGATAGGTAGCGCCGGAACACACATTAACCGGTCCGGTGATAGGTCCCGGTGTAGCAGGTGCACCGGAAACATTCAATGTCCTGATCGCTCCCATTCCACAACCATTGACAGCTCGGACAGTGACAACCGCTGATGTGAATGAAGTATTCCAATTCACTACAATTGATGTTCCGGTATTAGCTCCTACAATAGTTCCATTCGTAACAGTCCACAGATAACTTACAGCATTGGGAACCGGGACTATAGTATATACAGCACCGTTAGTACCACATACTCCGGTAGAAGGTCCGCTGATTGGTCCGGGTGTTAAAGGTGGATTTAACATAACCGCTTTCGTTCTTGCAGGACTTGTTCCACATGCATTGGATGCAGTCAATACAATAGTTCCCCCAACGAATCCCAGACCCACACTTACTGTTATTACGTTCGTTCCTGCTCCACTTGTGATCGTCATACCCGCAGGCAAAGTCCAGTTGTAAGAGGTAGCTCTTGCCACTGCTGCAACAGAGTATGTCACTATATTACCCGGACAAACTTTAGCCGGTCCGCTAATGGACGGAGGCGTTACAGGAGCAACGGCATTCAAGTCAATCGGGGTACATATTAGCTGTACTCCGCAAGGTGTAATTTGATACACACATAATTGTCCGCTGATTCCAGCATTCATGGCAAGATTCGTCCACGTAGTAGTTATTGTTGGCGTTCCTTGCCCACTACTAATAGACATTCCTGCCGGCACCGTCCATTGGTAAGTGGCACCCGAAACAGCAGGTACAGAGTAGGTACTTCCTCCAAATATGGCTGGTAAACAAGCTGTCAGATGAGTGCCTGTGATTGGACCGACACTCACAACGGGAAGAATGGTAACACAAACGGTATCTGTATCGCAACATTGCGGATAGACAGGATCACAGCATACAACCATATAACACGCAGTAACCGGAATTGTATTTCCGGTCAAGCCCACCTGAATAGAAGGTCCTGATCCTACAAATGCAGGTCCTCCGGCAGTTAACCAATACCATGATGCAAGAGAAGAACAACCGGTTACCGCTATGGTCACCGTACTTCCCGAACAGATAGTAGTATCATTTCCTGCAGAGATGTTAATTTGCGCATCACAGCAATAGATTACGCTGATGGTTTTACAAATTGTACTACTGCATCCCGCCTGATTTGTAAAGGTGAAACAAATCGTATACAATCCTGGTGCTCCCGGTGTAAACGTATTGCCCACCACACCAGTGCCGGAGAAGACACCTGTACCACCTGCGAATGGAGACATCACCCATGTGTTGTTGATATCGACGAAGATATCAGCAGGATTCAATGTGATTGGTCCTCCGTTCTGACAAATTTCAGGATAAGAGGAAGGCCAACTTAACACAGGCTGACTGCCTACATAGACACAAACCGTATCCGTATCACAACACGCAGGATACAACGGATCACAACATACTACCATATAGCAGGTACTTTGTTGTGGCAAGGCATCGAATACAGGACCCTGACCCACTACAAATGGACCTTCTACTCCCAGCTGATACCACGTTATATTTCCGGTGCAACCGGTAGCCGTCAAGATGGCCACTCCTCCTGCACATATCGTCGTATCATTTCCGGCGGATACCGTACTTAACGTATCACAACAGAAGATGACTGTAATCGAATTGGATATCGTAGCGACGCAGCCGTTAGCATCCGTGTAAGTAAATGTGATCACATAAGAACCAATGCCGGGAGGTGTGAATGTATTTCCAAAAACACCGGGGCCGGAGAATACGCCTGTGCCCCCTGCAAACGGTGACATCACCCAGGTATTATTAATATCTACAAACACATCGGCCGGATTCAATGTTATTGGTCCGCCATTGTTACAGATATCTGTATAGATAGTTGGCCATGACAATACCGGCAACGGATTCACAAATACGCAAACCGTATCCGTATCGCAACACGCAGGATACAACGGATCACAACATACTACCATATAGCAGGTACTTTGTTGTGGCAAGGCATCGAATACAGGACCCTGACCCACTACAAATGGCCCTTCTACTCCCATCTGATACCACGTGGTATTTCCTGTGCAACCGGTAGCCGTTAAGATGGCCACTCCTCCTGCACATATCGTCGTATCATTTCCGGCGGACACCGTACTTAACGTATCGCAACAGAAGATGACTGTAATCGAATTGGATATCGTAGTGACGCAGCCGTTAGCATCCGTGTAAGTAAATGTGATCACATAAGAACCAATGCCGGGAGGCGTGAATGTATTTCCAAAAACACCGGGGCCTGAGAATACGCCTGTACCCCCTGCAAACGGTGACATCACCCAGGTATTATTAATATCTACAAACACATCTGCCGGATTCAATGTTATTGGTCCGCCATTGTTACAGATATCCGTGTAGATAGTTGGCCATGACAATACCGGCAACGGATTCACAAATACGCAAACCGTATCCGTATCGCAACACGCAGGATACAAAGGATCACAACATACTACCATATAGCAGGTACTTTGTTGTGGCAAGGCATCGAATACAGGACCCTGACCCACTACAAATGGCCCTTCTACTCCCATCTGATACCACGTGGTATTTCCTGTGCAACCGGTAGCCGTTAAGATAGCTACTCCACCTGCACATATTGTCGTATCATTTCCGGCGGATACTGTACTTAAGGTATCACAACAGAAGATGACATTTATCGTATTGCATATGGTACTGCTACAGCCCAGACTATCGGTATAGGTAAAGCAGATCGTATATAGACCGGGAGCGCCGGGAGTGAATGTATTGCCCACTACACCCGTTCCTGAGAAGACACCGGTGCCTCCAGCAAATGGTGACATCACCCATGTATTGTTAACATCAACGAAAATATCTGCAGGATTCAGTGTAATCGGTCCTCCATTCTGACATACATCAGGATAAACCGTTGGCCATGTTAATACCGGTGGTGCATTAACGAAAACACATACAGTGTCCGTATCGCAACACTGCGGATAGAGCGGGTTACAACAGATCACTATGTAACAAGTACTCTGCTGAGGAAGCACATCTAAGATCGGACCTTGTCCAACCGGAATCGGACCCTCTCCTGTTAATGCATACCATACAGCCGGACCATTGCAACCTGTCACGGTCAGTATCGCTACGCCACCCGTACAAATGGTGGTATCGTTGCCTGCTGAGATGTTATAAGTCGTATCACAACAGAAGATGACATTGATCGTATTGCAGATCGTATTGCTACAGCCCAGACTATCTGTATAGGTAAAGCAGATCGTATATAGACCGGGAGCGCCGGGAGTGAATGTATTGCCCACTACACCCGTTCCTGAGAAGACACCGGTGCCTCCAGCAAATGGTGACATCACCCATGTATTGTTAACATCAACGAAGATATCAGCAGGGTTCAGCGTAATTGATCCACCATTCTGACATACATCCGGATAAACTGTTGGCCAAGTTAATACCGGTGGTGCATTAACGAAGACACATACGGTGTCCGTATCGCAGCATGCAGGATACATAGTATCGCAACACACGACCATATAACAAGTATTTACTTGCGGAAACACATCAAATATTTGTCCCTGAACAACAGGAATCGGACCTTCCCCGGTTAACATATACCAGGTTGGTGTACCCATACATCCATCAACCTGTAATATAGCTACACCACCTGCACAAATCGTTGTATCATTGCCCGCAGAGATCTGGAAGCTCGTATCACAACAGAAGATCACATTGATGGTATTGCAGATTTGATTACTGCAGCCTACGCTATCTGTATAAGTATAGCAGATGGTATAAGTGCCTATTGTGGATGGCGTGAAGATATTTCCTGTTACAAATGGTCCGGAGAATACTCCACTGCCGCCCAGACTTGATACAGGCACCCAGTTGTTATTTACAAACACTAGTACATTATTTGAGTCGAGGTAGATAGGCGCAGAGTTTTGGCAGACACTTGGGTAATTCGTATTCCATTGCAGGATCGGAAGTTCGTTCACGTACACGCAAACAGTATCTGTATCGCAACAGGCAGGATAGAGCGGATCACAACAGACGACCATGTAACAGGTAGATGTTTGTGGCAAGGCATCCAAAATAGGACCCTGACCAACAGGCACAGGACCATTTGGAGAGAGCGCGTACCATATTGCAGAACCATTACATCCTGATACATTCAGTACAGCTACACCTCCGTGACAAATCGTTGTATCGTTGCCCGCAGAAATCTGGAAGCTTGTATCACAACAGAAGATCACATTGATGGTATTGCAGATTTGATTGCTGCAACCTACACTATCGGTATAAGTATAGCAAATAGTATAAGTGCCTATCGTGGATGGCGTGAAGATGTTTCCGGTTACAAATGGTCCCGAGAATACGCCACTGCCGCCCAAACTAGATACAGGTACCCAGTTGTTATTTACAAACACCAGCACGTTGTTAGAGTCGAGGTAAATCGGTGCGGAGTTCTGACAGACGCTTGGGTAATTCGTATTCCATTGCAGGATCGGAAGCTCGTTCACATATACACAAACGGTATCTGTATCGCAACAAGCCGGATAAAGCGGATCACAACAAACAACCATGTAGCAGGTATTCTGCGTTGGCGTAACATCTACTAAAGGACCCTGACCGATAACGATCGGGCCTTGTCCACTCATTTTATACCAGGTCGCAGCTCCGTTACATCCGCTCACTGTAAGTACTGCTACACCTCCGTGACAAATCGTTGTATCGTTGCCCGCAGAAATCTGGAAGCTTGTATCACAACAGAAGATCACATTGATGGTATTGCAAATCTGATTGCTGCAACCGACACTATCGGTATATGTATAGCAAATGGTATAAGTACCTATCGTGGATGGCGTGAAGATGTTTCCGGTTACAAATGGTCCTGAGAAGACTCCACTACCGCCCAGACTTGATACAGGCACCCAGTTATTATTCACAAATACCAGTATGTTGTTTGAGTCCAGATAAATCGGCGCTGAGTTCTGACAGACGCTTGGATACACCGTATTCCATTGCAGGATCGGCAGCTCGTTCACGTACACGCAAACCGTATCCGTATCACAACAGGCAGGATACAGCGGATCACAGCAAACAACCATATAACAGGTATTCTGTGTTGGCGTAACATCCACCAATGGACCTTGTCCAATGACGATCGGACCTTCTACGCCCAGCTTAAACCATGTGGCTGCGCCGTTACATCCTGATACATTCAGTATCGCTACACCTCCGTGACAAATTGTGGTATCGTTGCCCGCAGAAATCTGGAAGCTTGTATCACAACAGAAGATCACATTGATCGTATTGCATATTTGATTACTGCAGCCTACACTATCCGTATAAGTATAACAAATAGTATAAGTGCCTATCGTGGATGGTGTGAAAATATTTCCTGTTACAAACGGTCCGGAGAATACTCCACTGCCGCCCAAATTGGATACAGGTACCCAGTTGTTATTTACAAACACCAGGATATTGTTAGAGTCGAGATAGATTGGCGCGGAGTTTTGGCAGACGCTTGGGTAATTCGTATTCCATTGCAGGATCGGAAGCTCGTTCACATACACACAAACAGTATCTGTATCGCAACAAGCCGGATAAAGCGGATCACAACAAACAACCATGTAGCAGGTATTCTGCGTTGGTGTAACATCTACCAGCGGACCCTGACCGATAACGATCGGGCCTTGTCCACTCATTTTATACCAGGTCGCAGCTCCGTTACATCCGCTCACTGTCAGTACTGCTACTCCTCCGTGACAAATTGTGGTATCGTTGCCCGCAGAAATCTGGAAGCTTGTATCACAACAGAAGATCACATTGATGGTATTGCAGATTTGATTACTACAACCTACGCTATCGGTATAAGTATAGCAAATAGTATAAGTGCCTATCGTGGATGGCGTGAAGATGTTTCCGGTTACAAATGGTCCCGAGAAGACACCACTGCCGCCCAAACTCGATACAGGTACCCAGTTGTTATTTACAAATACTAAAATCTGTGATGAATCGAGCACAATTGGCGCAGAGTTCTGACAGACGCTTGGGTAGACCGTATTCCATTGCAGGATCGGAAGTTCGTTTACAAATACACAAACGGTATCGGTATCACAGCAGGCCGGATAAAGCGGGTCACAGCAGACCACCATATAACAGGTGTTCTGCGTTGGTGTAACATCCACCAAAGGACCCTGACCGATAACGATCGGGCCTTCTACACTCATTTTATACCAGGTCGCTGCTCCGTTACATCCGCTCACTGTCAGTACGGCTACTCCTCCGTGACAAATCGTGGTATCGTTGCCTGCGGAAATCTGGAAGCTCGTATCACAACAGAAGATCACATTGATCGTGTTGCAAATTGTTTTAGTACAGCCCACACTATCCGTATACGTATAGCAAATAGTATGCGGACCAATTATTGATGGAGTAAAAATATTTCCTGTCACCCCTGCTCCACTGAAGAATCCGCTTCCCGGAAGAGAATTAATCGACACCCAATTTCCATTTACAAAAACCTGAATCTGTGATGAATCCAATACAATCGGTGCAGAATTCAGACAAACATCAGGATAAACTGAAGTCCATTGTAAGACAGGAGGCGGATTTACATTAATACAAACCGTATCCGTATCGCAACAACATGTTCCAACACCACAACAAGTAACAATGTAACATGTGTTTTGGGTGGGAGCTACATCGATTAGAGGACCATTGCCAACGAAAATCAATGTATCACCGGAGATGGCATACCATTCAGGGTTATTTGAACAACCTTCTACATGAAGAGAAATAACACTTCCTGCACAAACTGTTGTATCGTTACCTGCATCGATAGAAGGCACGTTAGAATTTATGCAAACATTATCGAAACCGGAGGCTTCTCCTACAGCAGCAGAAAAATCTACTCTAAATAACACATTCGTCACATTTGACAGCACTGTTGTCCAATCGCTGAGTGTAGTACCGGCAATCGGAGTCCATACACCTGCAGGTGATGAAGGAGGAGGATTACAATCCGTAATAGGCGCACATATATTTTGCCAACCCATTGTTTCATTCACAACGGTACTTGAAGTGAAGACGAATCCAAGTGAGCCATTTAATATTCTGAAAGTGGGATTCACATTGGTTACTCCGGCAACTCCATCGTCAAATACTTTATAATCGAAACAGAATTCACCGCAACACCACTTGCCGCGCAGATTATATCCGGTTTCAAGTTGAGATGGACCTGCAAGATCGGATGCCATCACGAAAAAGTCCGTTGGTCCGGCCTGTGAGCCACTATTGGTAACGAAAAGTCCAACGTTTGGCGCTCCCGGGAACGGCTGCCATCCTTGCAAGGTATTATCCCAAAGTTGTATCCGGCAATGGACAACAATTATTAAATTCAATATCCAACGTATCTGTTGAATCGGCACAGCCCCATTGATTCGCTCCCATCAGACGGAACTTTCCACCGGGAGGATACACCATCAAATTTTGTGAACCGCTGTAGAACGTGAAAACATTTCCAACCAGCACCTCCCAGTTATAGGAGAAGAGACCGGAAGGACCGGGAATACTTACTGAGTCACATTCATCGCAGAATTCATAACAGCCGGTAGGCACACAACTTAAATCTGGTCGTGGATGCAACGTGATCGCATTTGAAGGAGCTTTACAACCGAATTGATTCGTAGCGGTAACAGAATATGTTGCCGGCAAAACCACATTGATATTCGTACCCATCTGACCTGTACTCCAGTTATAAACTATTGGAGGTCCGAATGGATTTGAAACACTCAAATTAAACATTTGTCCCTGACACAATACTCCACCGGGATTAGAAACAATTATAGGAGGTACAGGAGATGTATTCACCACCACATTTACGGTAGCAGTCGCTGTACATCCAAATGCATTGGTCACCACTACTGTATAGGGTCCTGCATCTGCCAACTGAATATTAGCCAGGACAAATGGGTTCGTCACGCCGGTACCTGTTGGACCTATCCAGAGGTACGTACCGCCACCCACTGGTGTAGTCTGGAGCGTTAATGTTTTTCCTTCGCAAAGCGTGGTATTTCCTGTGATCGCAACCGGTGGCTTAGGATTTACCACAACGGTTACCGGAGCAATTGCCGGATAGGCACAACCGTTAGCTGTTTGAACGATGACGGAGTAGGTTCCGCTCGTTGTTACCCACAAGTCCGGATTTGCATTTTGAGGAGAAGGAATTGCAGGAGCCGGAGATTTAGACCAGAGGTAAGTAAATCCGGGAGGAGTCACCGACAGTTTTATAGAATCGCCGTCACAAAAAGTTAAAGGACCGGATGCAACTATAACAGCTGAGCCGGGTACAGGATCCACATTGATCGTATACGTTGCTGAACCGGTGCATCCATTGGCAGCTGTTACAGTCACCTGATAGGTAAAAGTACCAGGGGTATTGGCAATAATATTCAGATTCGGAGAATTACCACCAACCGGAGTTGAGGGCAATCGAATCCATGCATAGTTTACACCGGCTGCGGATGTTTTGATATTCAAAGCTTCACCCTGACAATACTGTGTACTTCCTGTTATAGTTACCTGCGGAGATTTGTTCACGGTCACCTGTACAGGTCCGGCGGTATACGGACAACCATTAACTCCGATTCCTGTCACGCTGTAAAATCCGCTTGTTTTCACATAGGCGGGATTGTTAGGAACAGGTGGAGGATTAATCACATTCCATGTAAATGGGCCGGGGCCGGATGCGGTAAGAGAAACAGAGTCACAAGCTAAAGCGCCAACTGTTATTGTACCTGAACCGGCAGGGGTAACAGTTACAGGTTGAGAAGCGGAAGATGTACATCCATATATATCCGTTACGGCAAGAGAAGCTGTATAACTTCCCGAAGCCGCATATGGAATACTTGCAGGAGATGTTGTTGCAGTACCACCATTGCCGTTATTAAACAACATGGAGGCCTGATTGGCAAGACTCACAGATGTATTGGTAAATGTATTTGGAGCTCCTACGCACAATGGACTTGACACCGTAAAAGATGCCACAATCGGTAAAGGAACATTTATTGTTTTGGTAATCGTACAGGAAGCGCCGGTGGCAGGATCAAATACACTCAGGTTAATTACATGTGTACCGGGAGCTAACGTTAATGCAGGTGGGAAAGGATTTGTTGAAAGAGTAGCAGCATAAGTAGCATCAAACCATGTCCAGTTATAAGCAGTCGCCAGACCAAGATACTGTGAAGTATTTGTAAAAACCACCTGCATCACATTTGAACCATTGCACTGATAGTCGAAATCAAAATCCGGATCAAACGGAATAGTTACATTTCGGGTTCTGCTGATATTTTTATTACATGGAGATCCATCAGGATAAGTCCCTAATGCAACACCGACTACTGTAACCGGGAACACACCCGGATAAGGATATGTAGCCGAAACCGGAGAGACAGCGCCTGCACTTCCACCGGCACCGAAATTCCAGCCTGTAAGTGTACCCGTATAAATTTTAGTATACTGTTGCGTCAGGCAGATGGGTGGTGTATAGGTAAAATCAATACTATCATTTACCTGGCAGGAATCAATAATCGTTGTACATGAAGCCGTATCTACCGTAATTGCATTCGACAGCTTGGTACATCCGAATGAGTTTGTCACCACACAACTAAATGTCGCCAGAGAACTGATGGTTGTTGTAACAGACGGGCCGGTTGTTCCTGTCGGCGACCATAAGAATGTATAGCCCGGTTGAGCTACCGCATTCATCGTCACTGATCCGGGGAAAGAACAAATTGAATAGGGTCCATTGATGATAGCGATTGGTTCCGGATTAATCGACATCGTAGTGGTTGCTGTTGCAGCACAACCGGCGGCACTCACTACTGTTAATGACACATTATAATTTCCGGGAAGAGCGTAGGTCACAACGGGATTCGATGAAGAAGAAAATCCGGGTGAGCCACCGGCAAATGACCATGAATACGTTCCGCCACCGCTACCTGTAAAGTTTACATTTGAATTCTGACAGGCTGGAGATACCACTGAAATGCCGGGTGTGGGCAAGGGGCTAATTACCACTACATATTTAATCGTTGTATCCAGACAGTTCGCCTGCACTCGCACTTTTACGGTATCTGTTCCTGCAACTGTCCATTTCAGGTTCATGAAATTATTTCCTGATGAAGAAATAATTCCTTTCGGCGAATTGGACAATGACCAGGAGTAATATGCACCAGGGAACAAGGGCTGAGAAAAGCCATACGAAGCCAGCGCATTGATACAGACACTATCCGGACCGGTGATCACAGGCACAACGGGGATATCCTCAACCGTTATTGCTGTTGTTGCTGTATCAGAACAACCTGAGGCATTGGTCACATATAACTGGACATTATAGTTTCCTGCTGCAGTATAGATATGCGATGGATTCTGAACGATGGAAGTTCCCGCATCGCCAAAGCTCCAGTTCCATAATGGACCGGGATTTAGAGTAGAAAAATTAACAGGTGTCTTTACCCATGGATTAGCGGGGAAATAGGTGATATTCGGAACAGTTGGTAAGGGCAATAAATTAATCGGCACCATCACTGAATCCTCATAGCAACGGGATATTTTCAGTTTCACGAAAATCGGAGTAATCGCCGCACTGATCCATTTGATCACAATAGAATCGGTACCGTTTGCTGAAAGAATATTTCCGGCCGTTGCAGGAACGATGGACCAGGTATAGGTGGCATTACTAAGAAGTGGCGTAGGAATATAATAAGTGATCGTACTGTTCATACATACGATCGGATTGCTGCTCGTCACCACAGGCAGCGGGAAATTCGGCCAGGTGGTTACATTGAATACGGGAGAAGAGGCGGATGCACAGAAGGGCGCCGCTGACAACATCTGCACCACAGAAACAGTTCCACCACCCGGATTCCATTGAATGGTCACACTGCTACCATTGGCTGGTCCGACAATTACTCCACCAATGACATTCCATACATAAGTTACACCGGCCATATTTGGAGCAACACTATAAATGGTAGATACATTGGCACAAACTGTATCAGGACCTGAGATAGCATTCGGCACAAGCATATTCACCACTTCCACATTCATCACAGCGGAGTCATTGCAATACACATTTGGTGGAGCATAGGCTGTTAGTTTATAGATGCCCGGTCCTGCACTCCATGTATAAGCATTTAAAGCGGCGGTATTCGGGAAATTTATAATGGAAGGAACGGGAGTCACCAGTTTCCAGGAAACACCCGCAGCAATGGTATTGTTCGTCGTATTCATTCCATTAAAAGGAGCACTGACAGCATTCGGGCAGACCTTCGCCGGACCGGAAATACCGAATATCGGACGCACATCCACAGTAATGGTTGCCACTCCTCCACAACCGGGGTCATTGGTACATTCACCGGGGAGTGTACAACCTGCACCGGTCAGTACGTTTTGATAATTCAGTTGTATGGTAACCGGACCAAAAAATCCGGGAGCCCATTGCACACAAATTCTGCACTTTCCCTGTCCCGTTACTGTACCTGCATTTGCAGGCATCAACTCCCAGGAATGAGAATTCCCGGGAATGCACTCTACTTCATAGCAGCTCTCTGAACCGGCACAAACGATAGTATCTCCTGCAATCGGCATGGTAGCCGGAACAATGTGAACTGTTTTCGTTGTGGGAAAAGGGCAATTTAAAGGAGGAGTACATCCGGAAACACTCAATGAAATAGTTCCCTGAGGGCCGGCACCCCAAATGACGGTAGCTGAATCGCTGGTACTGGAAGGAACAGGAAAAAAAGTTCCACCGATCACACTCCAGTTATAAGTAGTACAATTCGCATTGGTATGGTAAGTAACGGTATCTCCGGGACAGACCACAGAGATGCAAAAAATATCGGGCCCGGATGCCGAATCGACTATAACCACAAAAGCGGTATCATGAGCGAAACCACAGGCATCATAAACTGTCAATGTATCATAATAAGTGCCCGGGGGATAATTAGCAGGTGGTTCCGTATGAACTGCGTTGGTAGAATAGAAACCATTCCCGAAATTCCAGAGACGGCCTGTTGTACCTGTTGAATTATCATTGAAGGTAATCGACTGCCCATTACAAATATTGATCACGCCTGCAACAATAGGAGGAGAAGTTGTGAAATTAATGGCATATACGGTAGGAGGATTTCGAATCACATTCTGCATGCAGGAATCCACCTGACCATTTCTGGAAACGTACCATGTTACTACAGTTGTACCTACAGGATAAATTCCGGGTGCATTACTCCAGATAGAATCATAGCCACAGGTATCGGGATTAGCCGGACCTGTACCCCCTCCTACTCCTGTACCTCCCTTTGTATAGCTTGGAGGAAGCAAAACGACTGAAGAGTCTGGGATCTCAAAACAAATGGTGGTATCTGCACAATTCAATGTACAGCAGGTCAGGCCCACTGTCACCGGAAAAATTATTTGATTATTCTGAGCATCCCTGATCTCAAAAACATAGGTCCCCGGACATAAATTAGGAACACAAGCCGCATAGCCAACAGGATTTGTTCCCGACCAAACCGTATACGAATACGGCGGGATTCCACCTGTCACCAATACGCCGGCAGTGCAGTTACATGGTTGAGATGAACTACAGCAATTGGTGGTACAGAGGGGATCTACAGTTGCCGTAAGTGGCCCCTGAGCCAGACTTGTCAGGTGAATAAAGCAGGCGATTAAAAATAAAAAGAGATGCCTGTAAGGAGTTGGGCTGAAGTGAGTCCTTGATGTTTTCATGGCAGGTATAATTAAGGTTGGCAGAGGTTGAAACCTCGATTAGGTAGAATTCTATGGTAATGAAATGGTCCAATTCAAGCCGACCTTCCATGCCGACAAGTTATGAAACTAAGTCAAATAAAAGAAAAGAAATGCACTTAATACAAGTTGTTTCACCCAAGGGAGAACCAGCCAACAAGTGGCAGGAATGGGGCGATACTTGGTAAATTTACATCCTTCAAAGTGGGGTAAATCAGTATAGTGGGAAACGGAAGTCCTTCGTTTTTAAGACCAAAACCCTTACCCAATTCCCCATCTAAAATATTAAGCATCGCTTAAATAAATTAATGAAGATGGCCCGGTTATCAAATCAAAATAACCTCTTCCGTATAGCCAGCTATCTGAATGATATAGACTCCTTTGGGCAAAGCAGAAAGATCAAGCAGAGCACCATCCTGAAGCGGATAAAATGGGAACTCTTCCACAAGCCGACTATCAGGACGAAGAATTTTAATTTCAGCCGGGTCAACATCATACACCTTCACGGTTAGCCATCCGGTGGTAGGATTCGGAAATACGGAAAATTTCATCCTTTCCAATTTATAATTTACGGATACCGTTCCAAGCATAGTTTCAGAACCATCGTAGTCGGTTTGTCGCAAACGATAATACCAAACGCCTTCCTGCGGAGGGAGATCGTGATGGATATAGTTTGACATTTCATTGGTATTTCCCGAGCCCTCTCTTTCCTCTATAAAAACCCAATCGTTATTGCCATTACTTCGTTCTAAAGTAAAAAAAGCATTGTTAATTTCAACGACTGTAGCCCATTCCAAAGTAATATCATTACCGACCTGAGCTGCTTCAAAAAAGAGCAAATCAACAGGAAGTGGAGAAGGGTTGTTTAACTTTAAAACAAAGGTATTATATACAGTACTGGACATGATATTGGTTGCTGCTCCCGGATTAAAATCAAAATCTCCCGCAAAATATCCGGCAATATGAATATTATTATTACCATCAAGGGAAATTTTTCTACTTATAATTGCGCCACTAATATATCTCGTAGAAACCGCCCAAACATATGTACCGGCCGAACTAAATTTTGCAACAAAAACCTCGCCCCCGGGATTTGTCGTAGTCAAATTATTTACCGGTGCCCCCGGGTTAAAATCAACGGTTAGACCAAACCTGCCGGTTAAGTAAGAATTTCCATTAGCATCAACGACAACTGACATAGCTTCTTCAATACCGGTAGATCCGAAACTATAACCCCAGGAAAAATTTCCTGATGAAGTAAGCCTGCAAAAATACGCATCTCTGTTACCCACAGCTGTTCTATTTGCTACACCTGCATTTGGATCAAGATCTATTGATGTATAATACCAACCGGCTATATACATATTACCGGTAGCATCAACATTAATCCCCCACCCTTCAGAACCAGCGACATTATTTAATTTCTTAGCTAAGATAAAATTCCCAACACTATTTAATTTACTTATAAAGGTATTAAATGAAACACCTCCTGACGATAAATTTGACACACCGGCACCGGGATCAAAATCAACCGTTCCTGAAAATCGCCCTGTTGTATAAATATTCCCAGACGGATCTGCGGCTATACTCAAGACTTCTACATTTTCTACCCCGGCAAATCTTCTGGCCCAAACAAAATTTCCGGAAGAATTTAACTTTGTCACAAAAGCATTAAAAAAACCAACCGGCGAAGCAGTAGTTAAATTAGAAATACCAGCCCCCGGATCGAAATCTTTGGTACCATTAAACCTACCACCAAAAATAATGTTTGAAGAAGCATCAGTAGTCAGCCCGTAAATATAATCACCATCACCGGCAAGCATTTTAGCCCAAACAAAATTTCCGGCATTTGACAATTTCAGAATAAATAAATGTGAACCTCCGGTAGAAGTTAAATTAAAGACACCTGCACCCGGATCAAAGTCTACAGTGCCTTCAAAATCGCCTGAAATAATTACATTACCCATCGGATCGATGTCCATTGAAAAGCTTCGGTCAGCTAAAGTTGCTCCGATTCTTTTCCCCCAGGAAAATACACCTGCCGAAGTAAATTTGCAAACGTAAACATCTGTCAATCCAAAAGAGGTCACATTAACAACTCCGGCACCGGGATCCAAATCTATTGTTCCTCCAAAATGACCGGCTACGAAAACATTCCCGGCAGCATCGTGCGCAACAGAGAATGCATAATTATTGACAGAACCAAAAAGACCTCTGGACCAAACATATCCTTGTGCCATCAGCCCATCCTTAAATGTCAATAATACCAAAAGAAATAAGATTAAAAACCTCATTAACTACACTTTTATAGCATTTATAAAGATTCTTGTTCAAAGTTATAGAATAATTTATACGCCTGCAAGATAAATTTGTTCATTTAAAAGATGACTGACCGCAACTGATTTCAAGATTAATCTGATTTAAACTATTAATTTATAATAGTTTATGAACTTATTTAATAGTTTATGAACTTATTTTCATGCATGCATCAATTGAAGAAACAACTCCTTTTTACGTCTGGAGACCTCTACCACTGAGCCATCACTCATGGTGACAAAATACCCTTCCGTTCTGCTAAAATGTCTGACGAAACGAAGATTGATAATATGCGAATGGTGCGCTCTAAAAAACTGTTGATCCTGGAGCAACTCCTCGTACTCTTTGATGTTACGGGAGGCGGTGTATTTATCCTTAGCAGTAAAGATATGTGTATAACTTCCATCGGCTTGCAGGCGGATAATTTCTTCTACAGGTATGAAGGAAAGCCCATCTTTTACCGGAACTGCCAGTTTATCCGTTTTACGCTCGTCAATACTTCGAACAATTTGGGCATACTGTTCGGAGTTATCATTAGTTTTTGACTCCACATGTTCCACTGCAGCTATCAATTCATCCACATCAACCGGTTTCAATAAATAATCAGCAGCAGAAAAACGTATGGCTTTGATGGCATAATGCTGATGTGCGGTGACAAATATGGTTTTAAAGGAAGGTCTCTCGAAGCGCTTGAGGAGTTCGAAGCCACTTCCACGCGGCATTTCCACATCCAGAAAAATCAAATCGGGTTGCAACTGCCCAATTAGTGCTTCTGCTGTATCCACTGAATCAGCCTGCCCGATTACCTGAACAGTTTTGCAATTTTCCTCCAGAAGACGCTGCAACGTCTCTCTTCCACTTTTTTCATCATCTACAATGATCGCTTTCATCCTATCCCTCCTTTCCTGTCAAATATAGATTTTTAATGATATCATCCAAAATATTAGAGATTAAACATTTTCCTGTTGCAGTAGTTCACTAAATAACAACGAAACTCTGGTTCCGGCAGCTAGACCATCTTCATGAAAGAGATCCTTAATTTCCAGGCTGATATTCGTATGCATAATCGCATTAAGCACTTCTACCCTCTTTACACTAAGTACAGAGCCGAAGGAATTATGATCTCTGACATTATGAATATTCCATTCCATTGCGGCTTTGCGCCCTACGCCATTATCTTCGACGACAATATGCAAATCATTTCCAATAATTTTTACTTGTAACAGCAAGCGGCCATGTGTTTCCAGATGACCAATCCCATGCTTAATAGCATTCTCCAGAAAAGGCTGGATCAACATCGGAGGAATTCGCAGAGATAGTGATTCAATTTCTTCATCCACATCCAGAACAAAATCAAATTTGCCTCCAAAACGCTGTTGTTCCAACTCTACGTACAGGCAATTCGCTTTAATTTCATCGTTAAGCAACACTTCCGACTCCAATGAATTATCCAGAATCATACGCACCAAACGAGCAAACTTCGTAAGGTACTTTTGTGCAGACTTTGTATCATTCTTCAAAATAAAATCCTGGATAGAATTCATTACATTAAAAATAAAATGCGGATTCATCTGTGCTCTTAGCGCCTTCATCTCCAATGAAAGTAATTGTTTATTAAAATCAGTCTTTAACTGCTCCTTCTCTTTAATACTGCGAATACGACTTCTAGTGAACAAATAAACCAATGCCAACGTAATCATTGCTAATAAACCAAGGAACCACCATTGCTTCCAAAAAGGCGTAAGGACGGTGAACTGATAGGTAATCGGATTCTCTGTTAAAGTCCCTGTACTATTTCTGGCGGAAACACTAAAAAAATATTTACCGGGCTCCAGTGAAAGAAATTCCACATGCCGGTTGGTGGTGACAGACGTAAACGTATCCGAATTGTGAACCAGAAAATAGGTATAATAAATCCTCTTATTACTCTTGTAGGAAATGGCCTCAAATCCGATACTAATGCTATTCTCATCATAGTTGAGTTCCTTCACAAAGGAAGTATCCTTATTATTTACAGACAGTTTTGTAAAATGCAATAAGGGGGAAACTGCATTTAGAAAATCCGTATTCACATTAAAGAACGACACTGTACTTTTAGTGGCGAGCCAAACTGTATCGTTTTTAATAATTAAATCATTGATTTCATTATCCGGCAAACCCTCGTTGATACTGATATTCCGTATTTCAACTTCCTTTTTTTCAAAATCTTTTATAATTACCTTCGATAAACCATTATAAGAACTACACCAGATCGTATTTCTCCCAATAGCAATCCGGTGAATGATATCACTACATAAGCCATCTTTTGCTTTTATTGACCATACTGTATCATTCCGCATCAACATTAATCCATTTCCACGTGTTGCGAAACATAGAATTTTATCAAAGCGAGCAATATCATCGACTCTGACATCTTCAAAATCATTATGGAGGAGTCGACTTTCCGTCATTTCATTATTCAAAACACTTACTCCGCTATTCGTACCTAGATAAAGACTCTCATCTTCGTTTTCAAATACACAGTTTGTTCTGTTATATATTGAGGTAAAAAGAAACAACGAATCCCCATCAATTTTATATACGGCATTAATGGAAGCATTTAAGAAATCACCGTTTCTTCGCCTAATAAATCGTCCTTTCAATGATTGAGTACCATCACTCTTTAACGAAAAAAACTTTTTGTTATAAAGGTAGCCGGGGTACTTCTTTGCGAGATAAATTCTATTTGAAGATGAATCTGCGAAGACCCCTGTTACATAATCCCCGGCACCCAGTGGATAGATACATTTAGAAATGTCTGCATTAAATGCTGCCACCCCTCCGCTCCAGAAACCGGCATATACATTCGATTTGTCTGCAGTCAGACAAAGGGGTTCCAGCAAGCTATCATTTTCAAACCGGAATGACTTAATGCGCAAGTCATTCAGATAATACACACCACTATTCACTGTTGATATCCAAAAGCCGCCTTCAAAATCCTGATGTGAACAGGTGACAAAATCGTTCTTCAAAAAAACAGCTTCCTTCGTCAATTCCTGTTCATACCTGAACAAATAAATGCCATTGTAGGTAGCCACCCATAGCTTATGATCAGTATCTTCATAAATATGATTAATTGTAACCGGCAATTCCATTAACAATTGCAGTTGATTTCCGGAGAAATTGTATAACCGGTTAGAGATCGAAATAATCAATCTTTTGTCATGAAGTCGCCGAACGAATACAGGCCCACTTTGTTCCCTCGTAAGTGACAAGGAATCATAAACACCTAAACTATTTCTGAAATAAAACCAGGAGGGCTTTTGCAAATCTGCTAACGAATTCGCTGAAGAAACAAATCTTCCAGGAGCAATTTCATCGAAGAACATTTTATTGTATTCGGTATTCACTTTACTGCTAAAGAGCTGCTCTACTTTTCCATTTACATGAATCCTGTATTCCCCTAAATGACTACAGGAAAATGTTACATTTTCCAGACTATCCACATAAAAATTAAGAGGCACATAGTTTTTAACAAGATTCACAATTACCGGATTGAATTTATAATTATAAATACTGTCGTTGTCCACATAGAACAGACGTCCGGAAAACGTTTGGAGCCACACTCTGTTTCGGGAATCCAGCACCATCTTGAATACTGTATTATCTTCCAGACCATCGGCTGATGTGAACTTTTTAAATTCGTACCCATTATACTTTGCAAGTCCATGATCACTGGCGAACCATAAATACCCGCTTTTATCTTGCAAAACCTGATAAATTTGAGAAGAGGGCAAACCATTTTGAGGAGTAAAATGAAAAAACAAAGGCTTGCTACCTTGCCCGGAAGCAAGAA
Source organism: Bacteroidota bacterium (assembly GCA_016713925.1). Lineage (NCBI taxonomy): Bacteria > Pseudomonadati > Bacteroidota > Bacteroidota bacterium. Next base: position 798,850 of record JADJOH010000008.1, on the reverse strand, counting down.
AGACAGTACAAAGATAACAGGAGGCTATTGCCAGCCAATGCTTCATATTTCTAAAAATAACTGACTAAAAATAGTGAAAACTTAAACAATAAAAAAGCGCTCCGTGCCGGACCTAAATGGAAATCAAATGTCAAACCACTTCTTCTTGTGCACAAGATTAATGGCCTGTGCTTTAGAGCTCACCTGAAGTTTACTGTAGATATTGGCAATATGCTTTCTGACTGTATGTGCGCTCAGGAATAATTTATCGGCAATAATCTTATAATCGTGACCTTGCACTAAAAGTCGCAAAACTTCCAATTCCCGTTCTGACAATTCGGTTTCACCGGCCGCTCCTGTATTTTCTGTCGAATTAACGGGTGATGATCGTGCCAGCATATTCATTGCTTTTCGGGCGATAGAGGGGCTCATCGGAACACCACCTACTTCCATAATCTGGCGAATAAAATCTTCAATTACTTCAACTTTTTCGTCTTTTAACAAATATCCATTTGCTCCGCAACGTATTGCTTCAAATATTTTATCTTCATCATCAAAAATAGTAAGCATTAAAAAATTCACATCCGGGTATAATATTTTCGCGGCGGTTACTGCGGAAATTCCGTCCATTTCAGGCATTTCAATATCCATCAGCACGACTTGAGGTCTTTCTTCGGCATTCAGCAATTTCATCCGCTCCAGAAAATCCTTTCCATTTTTAGCGAGCATCACAATTTGAAGTGATTCAGAAGCACCCAGACCATCCCTCAGTGTGGACCGGTTTTGTTGCTTATCATCTACTATTGCTATCCGAATATTCATAGTGTTCTAGAAATCAAAAGTGAACCATTCACAAACAACAAACAATAACTCAAATGTAGTATAAGATCCAGGTTCATTATTTATCATTAAAACTCAAAATGATCACAGTTCCCGTTGCTTTCTCCGAATCAATATTGATCTTCAATCCTGATTCGGCGGCACGTTGCTTCATATTTTCTAAACCATAATGATTCTCATAATCCAATGAGGTATCAAAACCAATTCCATTATCATGCACTTCAATGGACCATTCCCCCTTTTCCAATGCCTTAAACTTCATTGAAACTAAATTAGCTCCCGAATGAACGGCAGCATTATACACCGCTTCCTGAATAATCCTGAAAACATTGAGTGAATCCACCGGTGACAACGTCACATCGTGTAAGATGTCCTCCACAATTTCGAGTTTTGCTTTCTCGACATCTTCTAACTGCTTCTTTGCATAAACTTTTAATCGATCCGCTAATTGACTAAACGCCACTTTCTCCTTTTTTAATGTCCAGATCGTCTCCCGTAAATCAGCGATTGTTCGTCGGGAAGCGATATTAATTTCATCAAGCATAATTGGAGAACCCATTTTCGCATCATTCAAACCTTAGCGAAACATATCGATTTTCCGGCTAATAAACCCCAACTGCGTCCCAATATTATCATGTAGCTCTGCTGCAATCCTGGAACGTTCTTCTTCACGGGCCTTCGCCATTCCAATCAGAGCCATGCTTCCCTGCCTCTGCCGGTAATGATTAAAATACTGAACTCCGATTACGCCAATCAAGATAAAAAGGGTAAGTGAACCATAGATAATGTAATTCCTTCGTGAAAGCAACAGCTCCTGTCTGACAATTTGCTGTTCCTTTTTCTGCAAGTCGTACTTCGCCGTCATTTCAGCTAAGGCATCCGCGGAGACAACTTTATTGATAGAATCTTTTAGTTGCATTATTCGTTCTAACTCTTTCGAATAACTCAGCATATCACTGCAAGCTTTGTAATTTTCAGCCAAGCCTTCATGTAAAATCAACTCCTTCGATTTAATTTTAAAATCTTTCGCCATCTGCAGCGCTTCTTTGCAGATCAGGATTCCTTTTTCACATTCACCATATGTGGAGTAAAACACACTCAATTGGTACATATCTGACAGGATATAAAAGACATCACCAATTTGCTTACGCACTTCAAGTGCATCCTTCAATAACTTCGCAGCTTCGTTCTTCCTATTCAAATCAATGAGGATGTCTGCCTTAATAGCATATCCATTAGCGATAGACCTCAGATTTTCTCCTGATAATGCCAGTTGAATTGACAAATCAATATATTTCAATGCTGAATCATTTTGATCGATGGAGTTATAGGTAGCAGCAAGATTTTGAGGAACTACAGGATATTGTCCGAGGTTGGTAGTAGTACCGGCAGCACTCATCGCCTTATAAAACCAAAGAATAGCCTCTTTATAATTTTCCGTTTCCATGTGCACCCAACCCACACCATTACGACCGGCAATTATAAATTCAACATTCCCTTGTTGCTCTGCCTTTTTCAACACATCAAAATAGGCTTTCATGGCCTCTTTATATTGTCCCATACGCACATACTGAGCGGCCCGCAAATGCAAAAACCTAAAAAGAAACTGATCCACCATTTCCTTTTTTTGAAGTACGCTGATATTAGAATCGCAAAAATTCATCACTTCAGGACCTGCAGCACTGTTTTGCAATACAATAGCTCTATAGTAATTCAACAGAAATTTAGTGTTTGTTGAAATAGTGTCGCCTGCTATTGAATCCACGAATTGAATATACTGTTTAAAAGAATCAACCGGAATTGAATTCCGTTCTTCCATTAAGGCCAACAAAGCAGCGTACAAATTCGAACCCGTTTCATTGTAGACCCGGTTTTTTAAGACACTTAACCGCTCAGTCTGAGCAAATAAAGAAGTGCTGAATAGGATAAGCAGAGATATAACATTCACGCTAGTTCGCATGATTTAAAGATACTCATTTCCGCAATACGGTAAACAAAAATATACAACAATTTTCCACATTGTCCACTATCTAAATTTCTAAATTAACCAGAATTGGTGATTGCACCCTAATGAGACAACCTTCATCTTTGAATACTCGATTTAAATTCAATTAAATTAAATCATTTGAGGTATTGTGTAAACAAAACTCTTAAAATGGATCTAATTTCTATGCAACAGTTCCTTTTAAAACTATACACTCGAATCTCATTGCAAAAAGCAAGTGTTAACTATGCCTTAACATAGTCACTATTCCGATGAAATACAAGATAATATTAGTACCCATGAAAATACTTGAAATTTTTACCAATTAATACTACAAAATAACCCAAATGTAGTATTGCAGCACATTATTTATTCATTGACATTTGAAAAAATTCTAAAACCATGAAAAAATTAGCTACATTGATCATGCTTTTAATCCTGTTTTCAGGATATGCAAAAGCGGAAACAGAGCCCAACGATACGTGGGATCTTGCGAACACAGTATTATTAGGACAAACGGAGACCGGAACTGCAGGATTAGCGCAGGAAGATGACTGGTGGACCGTTTCCATTCCTGATGACGGAACACTAACTTTAAGTTGGACATCCTTAAACGGAAATTATATACATTGTCAGATTTACGACACTTTGGGTGTGTTGCAATTTGCTTCAAGTTACACCGGCACCACCAACAGTATTAACGCAACAGGACTTGCAGCCGGCTATTACTATATAAAATTATATTCCTATTATACTAGTCAAGTGACTAGCTACAGTTTTACACCCACTTTTACTGCAGTTAGTGTACCCAATGATCCCGCAACAAACGATGTGTATACACAGGCAACCCTACTGGCTTTGAATGATTCTGTTACCGGACATATCGGTTATTATCATAATTTGTATGATGATCTCAATGACTGGTGGGCTGTTACAGTAAACCTTGATGGCAGATTGGATTTCACCATCACAAGTTTAAACAGTCAAAATGTATATGCGCTACTTTATGATGGCGATGGAACGACAATTCTTGCAGGAAGCTATACGACAACTACTAACACATACAGTGAAGACGGTCTTGCTCCCGGCACATACTATATACTGGTGAAAACTTTTTATCCGCAAGAATTTGCTCCGTATAAATTAAAAAATAATCTTGTACTTCCGCCTAACACCACGGAATCGGGTATTTCAAATGATTTTGCACTTAATGCCACAAATATTAACTTAAACGACTCCATCAATGGACATATTGGTTATAGATACAATGGTAACGATGATTTAAGAGATTGGTACAAATTTACAACAACTGAAGACGGACATATCTTTATAAAACTAGATGTCTTCAATGGTCAAAATGTATTTGCACAAATTTTTGACGGAGACACCGTTAGCATCCTCACCGGAAGTTATACGACTACCGGAGCAACTTATTCTATAAATGGAAAAGCTGCAGGAACTTACTATGTAAGAGTACGAAATTTTTATGATTCAGAGTGGGCACCCTATGCTATCCGTTTGAATCTTGTGCCCACCGTTCCGGATGATCCTGAAAACAATAATACACCGGCAACCGCTGTGGTTATGAATCCGGGCGATTCAGTTACCGGGCATATTGGATACACGTACATGAGTTATGACGATGTGAATGACTGGTATCAGGTGACTACCAATGCTGATGGAGAAATTGTTTTCAAGATTCATTCTTTGAATACTCAAAATGTGTATGCTGAATTGTTTGACAATGATGGTGTCACAGACCTTGCAGGAAGTTATACCACAACAACGGCAACATTCAACAAAAACGGCCTGGCAGCGGGAACATATTTTATTCGAGTTAAAACGTACTACCTTAGCGAATTTGCTCCATACGATCTCACTGTAAACCTGAATGTCGCCCCACTAGCTAATGATGCTGAGCTAAATGATAGTGTTGAAATTGCTCTACCTCTCCCTGTAAATACAAGTGTCACCGGACATATAGGTTATTTTTATAACGATTATGATGATCTGAATGATTATTATGCTTTAACACTTCCTGTAGATGGGAAGTTAACCGTTACCATTGATCCGGAGCTTGGCCAATACACTTATGCTACTTTATTGGACAATAACGGAACAACTGTTTTATTCAATGGATACAGTAATTCTATTCTAAGTCAAACTGCGAATGATCTGGCTGCAGGGACGTACTATATCCGCATTCGAAATTACTATGCATATGAATTTACGCCTTATACGTTGACTACATCACTCGAACCAATGAATTTTCCGGCAGAAGACGCAGCAAACAATGATATTCCCACTACTGCTACACTCTTACCTGCCAATACAGCAAAGAGCGGCCATTTAAACTTCTACTACAATTTAGACAAAGATAATATTGACTGGTGGGTTATAGGGTATGACGGTTCCGGCGCAATGACCATCAATGCCGCCATTGAACAAAATCATTTCAATACGGCTTATCCCACTTTCAATTATAGACTATACGCTGATACAAATGCCACTCATATTTCAAGTGGCGCATGGACCGGACCGGCATTAAATTCATTAAACTTAACCGGACTTTCAGCAGGAAACTACTACTTGCGCCTGCTCCCTGCATTCTCTACGTTTGGAGCTTATGAATTGACTGCCCAATACACGGAAAATTGCGCCAACGTTGTTTCTATTACTTCCTCTTCACAATTACCCGGTTGTCTGGGAACAATTGATTATTCTGTAAGTGGTGGTTTAGCCCCTTACACTGTTCAGTTGTACAAAGACAATATCGCTTATGGTACACCCCAGGTAACAAATTCTGCAATTACCTTCAGCAGTTTACCCACCGGAACATATTATGCACGTTCCTATTCTTTCGGTGCATCCGGTACATGTAATAATGTTTCAGCAAACACTGTCTTCTCGACACCTCCAGTGCCCTCCATTACAGCAGGCGGACCATTGAGTTTTTGTCAGGGTGGATCTGTTCAACTTAGTAGCGATGCAGCAGCTTCTTATTTATGGAGTACCGGAGAAGTAACGCAAAGTATTATTGTATCATCCGGTGGCAGCTATTCAGTAACTGTATATAATGCGGCGGGATGTTTTGAAAATTCTCTTCCGGTTAACGTCACTGTATTTACGAATCCGGCTACACCAACTATCACACCGTTGAGTACTACAATTTGTCAGGGAGCTACTACCACTTTGAGTGCCAGTACTGCTAATGCGTATCTCTGGTCAACCGGTGAAACGAGTCAAAATATTGTAACCGGTACTGCAGGATCTTATACAGTTACGGTATATGATATTAATAATTGCAGTGCTACATCTCTCGCCTCAACCGTATCAGTTAATCCTCTGCTAACCTGGTATGCGGATAATGACGGCGATAATTTCGGAAACCCAACCTCTTCTGTCCAGGATTGTAATCAACCATCCGGCTATGTAGCTGATAACACAGATTGTGATGATCTAAACATTTTTGTCTATCCGGGTGCAGCAGAACAATGCAATGCCATTGATGATGATTGTGACGGGCAAACGGATGAGGGTTGCAGTACATTTACATACTATCAAGACAGTGATGGAGATACTTATGGAAATCCTTCTGTAAGTGTAACCATTGTTAGTCCAACTCCACCTGTTGGCTACGTTGGAAACAACACCGATTGTAACGATGGAAATGCAGCTATCAATCCCGGAGTTGCAGAAATTTGCAATTCAATTGACGACAACTGTAATGGATTAACAGATGATGGATTAACCTTCCTTACGTATTACATCGATGCTGACGCTGACGGCTATGGATCATCTGCATTAAGTCAAACTACCTGTGATGGTGCTCCGTCGGGCTATGTAAATAATAGTACTGATTGCAATGATGCCAATAACACAATAAATCCGGGTACCATCGAAATTTGTAATAGTATAGATGACAACTGTGATGGAACTACCGACGAAGGTTGTGGTACGTACACCTATTATGCTGACGCAGATGGTGACAGTTATGGAGATGCGACGCAATTCATCACGGGATCAAACCCCACTCCTCCCTCCGGATATGTTACCAATAGCGATGATTGCAACGATAGTAATGCTGCGATAAATCCTGCTGCTATAGAAATCTGCAATACTATAGATGATGATTGCAATGGGCTTACCGATGATGGACTCACATTTATCACCTACTTTGCAGATGCAGATGGAGATGGTTATGGAAATGGTGCCATCTATATTGATGCATGTAGTCCTCCTGCCGGAAGCTATGTCTTCAACAATAACGATTGCAACGATGGAAATGCTGCGGTAAATCCTGCTGCAACAGAAATCTGCAATGAACTGGATGATAATTGCAGTGGCACAATTGATGAAGGATTGACTATAACCACATATTTTGCTGATGCAGATAACGATGGTTATGGAGATGGAAATGTTTATGTTGACAGTTGCCTTGCACCGAACTGGAATTATGTTTTCAACAATGATGATTGTGACGATAGCAATGCTGCAATAAATCCTCTAGCTACAGAAATCTGCAATGGATTGGATGATAATTGCGATGGTCTTACAGATGATGGTTGTACAGGTTGTCCTGCACCGGGTCCGATCAGTGGTCCAGCGCAAATGTGTGCACCTACCGGCCAACAGATTACTTATAGTATTGCTGCAATTCCCGGAGCCACCTCTTATAATTGGACTGTTCCGGCAGGCACTATCATTTTAAGTGGTCAGGGATCAAATACATTGGTAGTGAAATGGCCATTCTCTGTTATTCATAGTGGATTAAGCGGAGATATATGCGTCAGCTATACGGCGGCATGTGGCATCAGTACGCCGAGTTGCCTTTCTATTGCACTGCAATTAAGCAAACCGGTTCGACCAGCGAGCATTTCAGGATCAAACAAGGCTTGTGCCGGCGACAACTTCGTATATTCTGTAGCGTTAGTTTCAAGAGCAACAAATTATACCTGGACAGTTCCTGCAGGTGCCACAATTCAAGGTGGACAGGGAACTAATATCATCACCGTACTCTATGATGCCAACTTCTTAGGTGGAGACATTTCTGTAATTGCATCAAATGGTTGTGGAAACAGTCCGGAACGAATTCGTTCAATTTCAAGAAACATCCTGAAGGCTCCATTATCTATCAATGGACTTAATAAAGGAGTTTGCGGTGCACTGGGAGTGGGATACACCTGTGCAGCAGTACCTGGAGCAGTTTCTTATCAATGGTCAGTACCGGCAGGAGCCAGCATAGCCAGTGGACAAGGTACAAGTACGATTACCGTTGACTATAGCGGAGCCTTTACCGGTGGAACAATTAGTGTTTACGCAATAAACAGTTGTGGCGGTGGTGCTACCAGAACTTTATCCGTTATCGGAGCGCCTGCAATACCGGGCACCATTTCAGGATCTACCATTACATGCGCGAATCAACTTTACACCTACGAAGTCCAGGCATTGACAGGTGCTACGGCATATACCTGGATTGTCCCTTCATTCGTGCAGATTCTTAGCGGACAAGGCACTAAAACTCTAAATGTAATGATGGGCTTCAATCCGGTATCAAGCTTTACCATTTCAGTGAAAGCTTCAAACGGTTGCGGTAGCAGCTCTCTCCGGAAATTGGAGAACATCAGTACTTCTGTTTGTCCACGCATAGGTTCAGGTACCGCTTTCAGTACCCTACAGGTGTATCCGAATCCTGCTTCAGAAAATCTTTTCGTAGCCATAACGCTAGATGCAGATCAGCAAATCGACATGAACCTATCTGACGTAACCGGAAGACAAGTTTTACAACGTAGTATTTCAGGAACAGAAGGGGAAAACCTGATCCCAGTGAACATAAGCCATCTCGCTTCAGGCATTTACACTATGAATATAAGAGGAAGAAATGCCTCCGAAACTATTCGAATCATTTTGGAATAAAGTAGTTTATTGGTTTTAGATCAAGGCCTCGTCAATGACGGGGCCTTGCTTTTTCCACAAAATTTGAAAATCAGCATTTCCTCTATGACAAAACACTTCAAAATAATCTTACTTTTGCATTCGCGTGCACTATTCCAAAAATTTTCCACGAATTAACAAAATCCAAATACATGCTACAGATAGGAACAACACTGGTATCTATTGACCTTGTAGAAAATCAATTTGTATGTGATCTTGAAAAATGCAAAGGAGAATGCTGCGTTGCCGGCGACTCCGGTGCACCTCTGGAAGAGTCGGAAATGAAGGAAATAGAAAATGCTTTTCCGGTTATTAAATCTTACCTGCAGCAAGAAGCACTTCAAAGTATCGAACAACAAGGCTTGTATCTTAAAGATGCAGACGGCGATCTTGTCACTCCAATAATAGATGGTCACCGTGAATGTGTTTATACAATTTTTGAAAACGGAATCGCCAAATGTGCCTTTGAAAAAGCCTATTTTGAAGGAAAAATTACTTTCCGGAAACCGGTGTCCTGTCACCTTTATCCTATCCGCATTCAAAAATTAAAAGACTACGATGCTGTAAATTATGACCGATGGAGCATTTGCAGTGCTGCCTGTACACTTGGAAAAAATCTAAAGGTGCCAGTCTATAAATTTTTAAAAGAAGCTTTAATCAGGAAGTACGGTGAAGAGTGGTACAATGAACTTGAGGTTGTTGCAGAAGCTTATAGGAAAGAGAAGTTTAAGGTTTAAAGTTCAAAGTTTAAAGTTCAAAGTTTAAGGGGCTCCCATGAAGCGTATCGCTTTTTGCGATTCTGCTTCATGGTTCAAAGTTTAAGGTTTAAAGTTAAAGTTAAAGCTTTAAAGTTTTATAAGATTCGAAAGTTTAAAGAGTTTAATTTTTTTTGTTCAGCAATAGCCAATGACATAAAAAAATAGCCAGTAGAGCAGCTGGAAGCCGGCAGCTGGTAGCCGGCAGCCGGCAGCTACTCACCGGCGCTGAGGTACACCGGCCGATCTACTTTCAATCCATTGAACAACGGAAGGACGAACGTTTTTAAAGTTAAACTAAAATAGGGGTCAAAATTATTTGCACTTGGAGACCATGCTGCCTGAAACGAAAATGCAGTATAGGTTAGCAGATCATTCTGCAAGCGTAAGCCTAACCGAAAGGTGGGGAAATACCTCTTCTCATTTTCGTACACTCCTTCCGACTTAATCCAGTTAAACTCGAAACCATCATAAAAAGAAAAGCGAAATCCATAAATATACCAGGGCATAAAAAAAACAGTTCTTAATCCAATGCGATAGAGTTCGTCACCTTGTGGATTTATGCCAAGTGAATCTGACCACGGACCTTTCAAAGTAAATAATCCGGAAGTAGCAGGTTTTTCAACGCTTTTATAATCCACATCAAGAAATTGTCTCCATCGTGTTGGGCCAAGTTTCATTAGCGGAGTATAATAGGTACCATTGATGGCCCTCAGTTGATCTTCAACATCCCCTAATCTTAAAAAGGTACTGGTCACTACGCTTGCTGAGAAATATCCAACATCGTTGACAAATGTGGCATACTCAGCCTGACCGCCAACATAATTTCTGGCGAAGACAGAAGTATTTTCTACTCCGCCAATTACTTTAAATGAAAAACCTACAGGTATATACTCAGATATTCCAAAAACTTTCACTAATGCACTTCTGAGGAATCGACGTTGAATAAAATTCAGACTCGCCAACATGATATGCCTTTCTTGTTTAAGATAGGAATAATAAACGCTTCCCGGAAGTGGTTTCGGAAAAACATTAAATTCATACGATATAGCAGGAATGAGTGTCCATTCATACCTCGTTTTCAATACACGACCATACCAGAATCCTCCATTTAAAGTGCGGAACTTGCTGCTTGCACTATCGGGCACATTTCTGTCCGTGATGTTTCTAAAAAAAACTCCGCCTATATCACGAAGTGCTTCTGATAAAAATCCCCTGCTGAATTCTATGCCTTGCTCGGCTCTTGCTCCCCGCTCCTGCGCATAAACTCTTCCATAAATGAAACGTCTGAACAGATTGGGTTGCTGTACTGAAACACTATAGGCATCATCAGGATCCAATGAAGCATTTCTTTGATAAACAAGACCAATCTCCACTGCTGATCCGGTGATATTACGGTCGGAAATTCTTGCGGTAAAACTCTCCGGCGATTGATAATTACCACTTGCGCTAATTGGAAAATAATCCTGTGTTGCCATCACCAAATCAACAGAGTCGGTACCCACCACAGGCCGCACATACAATTTTGCATCACGAATCGTACTCATCTCACGCACGAGGCGTTCCATATCTGCAAGAACAGTACCTTCTACCTTATCCCCTTTCATCACGAGGCCTGATCCAATAATCAGACTTTTCTTTGTTTGGGGATGCCAGTTCAGGATACGTCCCCACTTATTAAACTCGCCCCAAAGGGTATCATTTACATCTCCTTCCAGCAACGGTATACGTAAAGTGCTGATGTTTCTTACTATTTTACCATTGTACTTTTTAAAAAAACTATCCCTGGGTTTATCATTCTTTGCAACGATGATGACCGGGTTCACATCCCTCACCAGCAGGCGATAGAGCCCTTTCATCATTTTATGCTTACCTGTTTTTACCGCCAGCGAATCATAAAACATTTTTGATCTTTCGTATGGATCACGACGCAGGCGGATAGTTCTTCCTTCACTGGCGAATAACGTATCCGTAGAAGTAACGAAAAAGGTATCCCGCATAATTACCAGAAGTCCGGCTTTTACAAAAACAGAGTCGTCCGCATTTGGAGGGAGCTGCTGAGCCGATGATGGTATAAAGTGGAACACGCCGATCATCAAGTAGAAGATAAAGTAACGGATAGGCGGTGAAGAAATCATGGGTTGATAACCGGATTCATTCTATCGAAGATACGGAGTTAATTCAGAATTCAGAATTAAGAATGCAGAATTAAGAATGCAGCCTGTAAGGGGGGTGGGGCAATTCTGAATTCTGAATTCTGAATTCTGAATTAAAAAATGATATGACACCTGAAAATACGATCTAAATAAAAGTCAGATATCTAAGACAACTAGATTGTCACCATCGCGCCGTACATCTTCTCACGAGCGGCTTTTACGGTTTCGTCTTCCAGGTATTCATCGTAGGTCATGCGTTTGTCGATAATTCCAGATGGAGTTAATTCGATGATGCGGTTAGCGACAGAATGTGTAAAGGCATGGTCATGTGAACTGAAGAGGGCGATATGGCGCCAATCCTGCATGGCATTGTTGAATGCTGTAATCGATTCGAGATCTAAGTGATTGGTGGGTTCATCGAGGATGAGACAATTGGCATTGGTCAACATCATTCGTGAAATCATACAACGCACTTTCTCCCCTCCGGATAACACGGTTGATTTTTTCAATGACTCTTCTCCCGAAAACAACATCTTCCCCAGGAAACCACGGACAAAAGTTTCCTCCTTCTCTTTAGAAAACTGACGGAGCCAATCAATGAGAATCATTTCTTCTTTGAAAAAAGTAGAGTTATCATTGGGTAAATAAGATCTGGTTATGGTAGTCCCCCATTCAAAAGTTCCTCCCGTAGCAGTATCGTTTCCGGTAATAATTTCAAAGAAAGCAGTGACAGCCCGACGTTCTTTAGAGATAACCGCAATCTTATCGCCTTTAGCAATAGAGAAAGTAATATCACTAAAAAATTGTAAACCTTCATTCGAAATTTTACTCAAGGCCTCCACTTTTAAAAGCTGATCACCGCAATCTCGTTCCGCTTTAAAAATAATGGCGGGGTATTTACGGGTAGATGGCTGTATATCTTCCACCACCAACTTCTCGAGCAATTTTTTACGACTCGTCGCCTGACGCGATTTAGAGGCATTGGCACTAAATCGCTCGATGAAATCCTGCAGTTCTTTCCGTTTGTCTTCTACTTTTTTATTCAGGTCAGACCTCTGACGCAAAGCCAGCTGACTGGATTCATACCAGAACGTGTAGTTACCGGAATATAAATTCATCTTTCCAAAATCGATATCAGCGACATGCGTACAAACGGAATCCAGAAAATGCCTGTCGTGACTTACAACAATCACCGTATTTTGAAAATCGGCGAGGAAGTTTTCCAACCAGGTAATCGTTTCAACGTCGAGGTCATTCGTTGGCTCATCCAGCAACAGAATATCAGGATTTCCATAAAGCGCCTGGGCTAATAAAACGCGGACCTTTTCCTTACCGCTTATTTCCGACATTTTCTTCTGATGCAAATCTTCCTTCACGCCCAAATCACTTAACAAACTGGCTGCATTACTTTCTGCATCCCATCCACCCATTTCCGCAAATTGTATCTCCAGTTCCGCTGCCCGGTGTCCGTCGGCTTCGCTAAAATCCGGTTTTGCATACACGGCATCTTTTTCACGAATCACTTCCATCAACTTCATATTACCCATCATCACCGCTTCGAGCACTTGAAATTCATCAAAAGCAAAGTGATTCTGCTTCAAAACGCTCATACGGGCACCGGGGTTCATAGAAACCTGACCGGTAGAAGGATCGATCTCACCGGACAAAATTTTCAGGAAAGTCGACTTTCCGGCACCGTTTGCGCCAATAACGCCGTAGCAATTACCGGGAACAAATTTGAGATTAACTTCTTCGAAAAGGACACGCTTACCGTAACGAAGGGAAAGATTTGATACTGAGATCATTTTAAGGATATTTTTGGGCCTGCGAAGGTAGGGTTTTAATTTGAAATTAAAAATGAAGAATCCGATGGCCGGCAGGCAGGTTTGATCAGAATTGAACCAAGCGGGATTTAACAAACCAATTATAATGCTGATTACCTGACACTTGTAGCATTCAGAAAAGTGTCTTGCTTACAATTCTTACTTTTGCGGCGCTTGTTCTGCTTACCGGGCAAGAATTGATTAGCAGTCGTAGTTCCCCGGTAGCAGAGCCATCGCTTCGCTAACGGCACGCTACCGGATTAAAAAAGAGTATTAGTACAATTTGCACTCGTAGTTCAATGGATAGAATATCAGATTCCGATTCTGAGGGTTGTGGGTTCGAGTCCCGCCGAGTGCACTGGTAAATGCAAGAAGCCGCAACTGACGCTACGGCTTCTATATTATAAAGTACTTTTCAACGTTTAATTTGATTTTGCGACTAATTTTTTCCGAGTTGATGACACACATCCCTCCGCACAAAAAGTCTTTTATAGTGATCAGTGGAATGAGCAAGCACATACCCGGCTTTGCGCAATTTATTGGTAGAATTCTTGATGCGAAATAAATGCTTAAAACCTTTCATATGATATACTTCATCAAATTCTACTAAAATCACTTTGATGTCGAGTTTATCTTCAATGATCGTGTCGATCACGGTATACTCCGCCCCTTCAATTTCTATCTTGACAAGATCTACTGCAGAATGATTCTGTTTCTTCATTAAATTCTTCAATCGATCTACCGGCGCTTCGATAAATTTTCCGGAATCTTTGAATAAATGCACCGAATGCGAAACATAATTTTCTAAATCCGGTTCATAGAATTTTAATATAGCTTCTTTCTCCCAAACCCCTACATCGATATAAGTTATTTGTGATAACTGTGCTGCATTAATTCTGTAGGTGAAAGGTTGTTTCTTACCTATAGAAAGCTGCTCTCCCCTTGCTGTTACATCGACCAATTTCTTAAAATGTTCTATCCCTTCCGGTGCCGGATCAAATATGTAGATTTGAGCATCATAGAGTATCTTTAGCTCTGTGTCGAAAGAGATGTCCTCTCCGGCACCAATACAATAACAGATAGAATCACTTTTTAGAAAATCAGCAGGTATAAAATAACCATGGTAATTGGAACCCACTTTGTGAAGATTTTGTATTGGTTCAACACCCGATTGTGAATCAATACCGAGCACTTTCTTTACTGTAGATTTAAAAATTTGTGGAAGCATGTTGCAAAAATAGACTATTTGTTGCAACAAACACCACTACATAAACTTCTCCTGCAGGTTCATGAGCCCACCAAGCATCTTAGAATAAACAAGCGCCGGTTTTGCCATAAGTGGTTTATATTTTTTCCAGAGCTCATAATTATCACCCACAAATGCATCCCAATTCGCTGCATTCAGCTGGATCCTGCCTAATGATATACAAGGTTCGTACATCTGCGTAATATGCCACCATCCGGTTGGAAACAGAATTGTTTCACCGGGATGGACCATTACTTTAATCGGCTTAGCATTTTTAAAAGAGGAAATTTTTCGAAATCGGGATGAATAGGATCTACCTGCGAAAGTTTAGGATTATCTTCTCTTGGATACATGAATTCACTTTGTTCAGGTGGATACAAAATGAATTCTTTTGATCCATAAATTTGAGTAATCTGGGTGTGTAGGAATAAAGCATCGATATGTAAAAAAGGGAAGGATGATCCCTTTCCTCCTAAAAATATTTCATATACCTCAGTGCCTTTCAACATAAACTTAGGCAATAAAGGATGATGAACCCGATCTGACTTGGCATACAATATCTCCGGCTTAAAATCTAAAAGTAATTCGGGAAAATAGTCTTCAACGTTCAAATTAAAGGGATAGGGCGCAGGATTACTTTCGGTAGAATTTAACATTAAGTCCACAAAGTCTTCTATAGTATAGGATTTTCCCTTTACTTCCTTGACAAGAGTTCCGTATTTACTTTTGAAAAACTCGGGAGTTAACTTTCCCATTGCCTTCCAGTCATTGGTCCCATCGCAAAGTACTACGGGAATACCGGGGATAACATACTCTTCAATCAACTCCCTTCGTGAGATGTTTTTTCGCTTGTCTATAGTACCTATAGAAACACTTTTACTAAATGTTTTAGTGTTCATATGAAAACATATTAAAGTAAGACTCAATTACTCAAGGTAAATTTAAAAAAATACATAATCCCTTGCAAATTTTTTTAGTAATTTTCAAATTCCACCCAAATGGTTGAAAACCCAATTATAAAAAAGGTTTTTACTAAAAAAAGTTCTTAAATTTCAAAAAAACAGCATTTTGCGATAAGCTCATCCGGCAAGTCAGGTACTTATGCTTAAATTTGCGAACGAACCAAGAACCATGCAAGCCAAAACACCAAAAGACAGCATCGCCATTTCAACCGAGATCGTTTTGCCAAATGATACAAATACATTAGGAAATTTGATGGGGGGTCGTTTGTTACACTGGATGGACATCACTGCCGCCATTGCTGCTCATCGTCATTGCAGCCGCGTTGTGGTTACCGCTTCCGTGAATAACGTTGCCTTCAGTCAACCCATTAAACTGGGCGATATCGTGACTTTACAGGCTAAAATTTCCCGCTCTTTTAATTCTTCCATGGAGGTATTTATTGATGTTTGGGTAGAGGATAATCTACGCAACAAAAAGATCAAATGCAATGAGGCGATCTACACTTTCGTGGCCGTAGACCAGCTTGGAAATCCGATACAGGTTCCCGGACTCACCCCTGAAACAGATGAAGAAAAACAACGCTATGAAGGGGCCTTGCGACGCAGACAATTATCGCTGATTCTTGCAGGAAAGATGAAAGCGAAAGATGCAACGGCATTAAAAGCATTGTTTATTGAAGAGAAGATCTGATCCAAACGATTTTATTGATCACCTGTTGAAAATCTTATCTGTGGAACTTTTAGAAATCAGAAAGGTAAATGGGAAGTGTCATTCAGTCACTGCACATCTCTATAAAAAAGATTTTATCGCCTCTACAATTCTTTCTTCTTCAATTCCTCTCATACATTGAAAGTGTCCTTTAGGACATTTATCGAAACCGATTTTGGTACATGGCCGGCATTTAAGATCCTTTACTTCCATGATCTTCGACAAATTTTCATGGCCGGGAAGATAGGGATACATTCCAAAAGCAGGCACTGTGTTTCCCCAAACTGAGACGATAGGTTTTTTAAATGAAGAAGCGATATGCATCAAACCTGTATCATGCGTTAAAACAACTTTAGCGGCCTTCAATAGTTCCGCCGATTCACCCAGTGAAGTAAGTCCGCAGGCATTCCAAACCATTGCCCCGGCAGCCATCTCCACTTGCTTGCCGCGTACCTTATCCTCTTTCCCTCCCAACAACACCACCGGCATTTTAAGTAATTTTACTACTCTGCCAATTTTCTCACTGGGCATCATCTTGGTCGTATGTTGTGCTCCTATCGCTATAGCAACAAAACCATTTTGATGAGAAGGGGGTAGCCGATCCAATACTTTCTCCGCCCCGGGCTCAGGATAAAAATCGAGTCCCTGCTGATCATTTTTTACATTAAAAGAGGCCACTGTTTCGAGGTACCGATCAACAATATGTATCGGAGGCATGCGGTTGATATGCAGGTTCACCAGCAGCCACTTTTCTATGTTCAATTTCCGGAAGGAAAAAGACTTTACCTTCAACAGCCTTTTCAATTTGAGTGTCCGGACATTATGGTGCAAGTCAATGACAGCATCATACTTCTCCTTCTTCAAATCTTCAGCTACATCATCCAGGCTGCCATCGCTGGTCCAGAGCTTATCGATCTGAGGGTGATGTTCAAGCACCATTTTAAAATTCGATCGCGTCAGAAAATGCACTTCCGCCCCCGGCACCTGCTCTTTGAGGCAACGGATAACAGGCGAGGTAAGGACGATATCGCCAATAGAACTGAAACGGATAAGGAGGAATTTAGGCAAGGCCCGGTATTTTGACGCCTCAAACTTAGTTAAATTCGCAGCATGCAAATCATCGATACGCATCTTCATCTTTATGCGGAAGAATACCATGCCGACCGCAAGGCCTTGATTGACGCTGCAAAGCATGACGGAGTGGTTCATATGCTGTTGCCCAATATTGATTCCGGCTCCATTGCCGGATTGAAGCAACTGGCTGAAGATTACCCCAATTATTGTTTGCCGATGATGGGTTTGCACCCTTGTTATGTCAAAGAAAATTTTGAAACAGAGCTGTCGATTGTCGAAAAGGAACTGAAGACCGGAAATTACATTGCTATCGGCGAAATCGGGATGGATCGTTATTGGGAACTCGACCATATATCTCAACAGGAAGAGGCACTTCGCATCCAATTAAAATGGGCGTATGAGCTGGATTTACCCGTGGCTTTGCACACCAGAAACGCCAATGATGAAGTAATTTCCATTCTCCGGGATTTAAATCTTTCCGGACTTCGGGGAGTCTTTCATTGCTTTAGTGGGAGTCCGGAGCAGGCGAAGGCGATGATTGAGTTGGGGTTTTATCTTGGTATCGGTGGTGTCCTTACTTACAAAAATGGGGGTGTAGATAAGATCGTCGCTGAACTCTCTCTTGATCATATTGTTCTTGAAACCGACGGCCCCTATCTTTCTCCAGTGCCTCACCGTGGGAAGAGAAACCAGCCAGGGTATATTTTGCATGTTGCCCAAAAATTAGCTGAAATAAAAAACATCACTCCTGAAGAAGCCGGAGAAATTACCTCCGCCAACGCAAAGAAACTCTTCCGAATATGAAAAAAATTCTCATCATCTATACCGGTGGTACTATCGGCATGCAACACGATGCCGGCGGCGCACTGAAACCATTTGATTTCGGAAAAGTCAGTGAACAGGTACCGGAATTAAACCGGTTGGGTTGCAAATTAGCGCATCATGCCTTTGAGGAACTCATAGATAGTTCGAATGTCACTCCGGACTGTTGGGTGAAGCTGGCAAAAACTATTGAGAAAAACTTTGCGAAGTACGATGGGTTCGTCATCCTGCATGGCACGGACACCATGGCTTATTCAGCTTCCGCGCTGAGCTTCATGCTCGAAAATCTCAGCAAGCCGGTCATCTTCACCGGATCACAACTACCGTTAGGGGCTATCCGAACGGATGCAAAAAGAAACCTGATCACATCCGTAGAAATTGCTGCAGGTAAAGTTATAATACCTGAAGTCTGCATTTATTTCAATAACCAACTTTTCAGAGGAAACCGTGCAGAGAAATTTACTTCTTCCATGTTTGACGCTTTTCAATCGCTGAATTGTCCTCCACTTGCGACGGTAGGCGTAAATGTAGAATTTGACTTCGACCTCTTGTCAAAACCTTCAACCAAAAAATTGATTGTCCACACCACCCTGGAACCACATATCGGACTCGTACGACTCTTTCCCGGGATAACGGAAGCCTGGATGGAACATATCCTGAGTGTCCCGGATTTAAAAGCATTGGTGATGGAAACCTATGGCAGCGGCAACGCGCCAACAGATCCGAAATTCATACGCGCTTTGGCGGCAGCCATAAAAAATGGTTTGATAGTGATCAATGTTTCACAATGTTCAGGTGGAAGTGTAGAACAGGGGAAATATGAAACGAGCAAACTGCTTAAGGAGATTGGAGTAATTAGTGGAGCGGATTTAACGACAGAAGCAGCTTTGACGAAACTGATGGTACTTTTAGGGCAATATCCGAAGGATAGTAAAAAAGTGAAGAAGATGATGATAACTTCATTGTGTGGAGAGATTTCTTAATTTGAAAATGCGGTGATTTGAAAATTTGAAGATGGGATGATCTCCCTGGCGGGAGACAGGTTTGAAGATTTGAAGATGAGATGATCTCCATGGCGGGAGACAGGTTTGAAAATTAGGTGGATTTGAAGATATTATGATCTCCCTGTCGGGAGACAGATTTGAAGATGAGATGATCTCCCTGGCGGGAGACAGGTTTGAAAATGGGGTGGATTTGAAGATGTTATGATTTGAAGATTTGAAGATGAGATGATCTCCCTGGCGGGAGACAGGTTTGAAAATAAATGGTGTAAAAGGTGTTTGAGACAGGTTTGTCGAAAGTAGTCGCGAAATATCACGAACATGACCTTGTTAAAGATTAGGATGACAATTTGGGTGACAAGGTAATTAATAACGCTGCGGTCGCGATGATGAGTGGCGACCGCAGCGTTATTAAAAGCAATTAAGCTTCGAGGGTGGCGTTAAGGCCGATCTCAGCGGTAAGGGATTTGGAGATAGGGCAGGTAGATTTTGCTTCCTGTGCAGCAGTTTCAAATTGCTCGGCTGACATTCCGGGAACTTTCGCGGTTACATCGAGTTGTACGTGGGAAATTTTTCCATCTTCCAGCGTTACTTTGGCTGAAGTGTTGATCGAATCGGCTACGAACCCGGCAGCAACGATAAGGAAGCTGAGTTTCATACTATAGCAACCGGCATGTGCAGCGCCAACGAGTTCTTCAGGGTTGGTACCAACGCCTTCTGCGAAACGGGTCTCCCATGAATATTGTGCATTATTTAATACAGTGCTTTGTGTGCTGACTGTTCCTGATCCTTCCTTGCCTGTTCCTTTCCAGATGGCTGAGGCTCTTCTGATGATTTTCATATAGTAAATTTTTTACGGAGCAAAGATAGTGAATCCGATGTTAAAATTTTCATCCCTTTGTCGAATGAAATCAAATTTAGCTTCGGTTAATAATTTCGTCAATAACCACTAAGGCACTTAAGGGCACTAAGGGGCACTAAGAATGATATAGGAGTTATTGTAAACAAAAGATCTTAATACAGATGTTGAACCAACAGGCATGAACGTTTACAAAGTACTTGAAATAAAAAGTTGACAACTATCAGGTATGACGTTAGAATGAATCAGGTATTGAAACTGCATTTAAATGTTACATTTGAGGATTACCCATCATTATGAAAAATAACTATACCATTCCCTTTGTAGATATCAGCTATGGCGACGTTGCAAAGGTTGGAGGAAAAAACGCATCACTCGGAGAAATGATCAGCAAACTGAGCGGAAAGGGCATTGCAGTTCCGGATGGTTTTGCTACAAGCACGGATGCCTTTCGATTGTTTTTGGATGAAAATAAATTAAACGAAGAACTTTCTCAAATTCTCAAACGATTGGACACTGCTGACTTTTCAAATTTAAACGATGTGGGCGCAGCAGCAAGAGCACTACTCACAAAAGCAACTTTACCTGAAAGTCTGAGAGCTGAAATTATTGCAGCTTACAAGAAACTATGTGATGAAAACGGAAGTGTGGTAGAAGTAGCTGTTCGCAGCAGTGCTTCCGCGGAAGATCTCCCCACAGCAAGTTTTGCCGGACAACATGATTCTTTTTTAAATGTGCGTGGTGAAGAAGATGTGGTAAAGGCGGTGCAAAAATGCTACATCTCGCTCTATAATAACCGGGCCATTAAATACAGAATCGACAATGGGTTTGAACATGTTCACGTCGCGCTATCTGCCGGCGTACAGTTGATGGTGCGTGCTGATTTATCCTGTGCGGGAGTTGCATTTACGCTGGAACCCGAATCCGGTTTCAGGGATGTGGTTGTCATCACCGGAGTCTGGGGATTGGGAGAAAATATTGTGCAGGGAGCAGTAACACCGGATGAATTTCATGTCTTCAAGCCTACACTTAAAATCGGAAAAAATGCGATCATCTCTAAAAAGTTGGGCAGCAAGGCGAAAACGATGATCTATTCACAAGAGCATGAGGGGAGTAATCCTCTACGTAATATTGAAACACCGCTTGCAAAGCAAAAAGAATTTGTGCTGAACGACGATGAGATTGAAACGATTGGCAGATGGTCGGTGATCATTGAAGACCATTATCAATGTCCGATGGATATTGAATGGGCGAAGGATGGAAAGAGCGGTAAACTATTCATCGTACAGGCAAGACCGGAGACGGTGCATTCGCAGAAGGACCCTTTGATTATGAAGGAATATTCATTAAAAAGCAAAAGCAACGTATTGGTAAAAGGTAACGCTGTAGGTTCCGGAATTGCCAGCGGTAAAGCGCGTCTTCTATCTTCTCCTGCAGAAGCACATTTATTGCAACAAGGAGATGTTCTCGTTACCGACATCACCAATCCCGACTGGGATCCCATTCTGAAAAAAGCAGCGGCCATCATCACCAATAAAGGAGGCCGGACAAGTCATGCGGCAATTGTTGCAAGAGAAGTTGGTGCAGTGGCTATTGTTGGAACAGGTAATGCCACCACCGTTATAAAAGACGGACAGGAAATCACCATCTCCTGCGCAGAAGGAAAAACAGGTGTGGTGTATGATGGCATTCTCCCCTGGGAAGAAAAAAAACTCGACTTCCGTAACATAAAGATGCCACGCACAGCGCCTATGCTCATCCTCGGCGATCCGGATAAAGCCTATCGTTTTTCTTTTTATCCCAACAAAGGCATCGGACTCATGCGACTCGAATTCATCATCACATCCAGCATCAGAATTCACCCAATGGCGCTCGTAAAATACGATGAGTTAAAAGATGAAACTGTAAAAAAAGAAATTGATGAAATCACTGCAGGTTACGACACAAAGACACATTTCTTCGTGGATAAACTGGCTCAGGCGGTGGCTACCATAGGAGCCGCATTTTATCCGAAAGACGTCATAGTACGCATGAGCGATTTTAAGAGTAATGAATACGCGAATCTGATCGGTGGAAAAGAATTCGAGCTGAAAGAAGAAAATCCGATGATCGGTTTCAGAGGAGCATCGCGGTACTATAATGAGCGGTATAAAGAAGGATTCCGGTTAGAGTGTGAAGCGATGAAAAAAGTACGAAATGAAATGGGACTAACGAATGTTAAACTCATGATTCCATTCTGCCGTACTGTTGAAGAAGGTAAAAAAGTAGTCGGGCTAATGGAAGAATATGGTTTGAAGCGCGGAGACGAAGGGTTAGAAATATATGTCATGGCAGAGATCCCGAGTAACGTCATCCTCGCTGAAGAATTCGCTAAAGTATTCGACGGTTTCTCCATCGGTTCCAACGACCTCACACAACTCACACTCGGCCTCGATCGTGACAGCGCATTGCTCAGCGACATCTTCGACGAGAACAATCCGGCGGTAAAATCCATGATCTCAGATGTCATACAGAAAGCTAAAAAAGCAGGTGTAAAAATTGGTTTATGCGGACAAGCACCAAGTGATTTTCCTGAGTTCGCCAAATTCTTAATTGATCAGGGCATTGATAGTATTTCTTTTAATCCGGATGCGTTGATTAGGGGGATTGAGAATATGTTGGAAGCGGAAAAGGTTTAAGGGGCTCCCATGAAGCGTATCGCTTTTCGCGATTCTGCTTCATGGTTCAAGGTTTAAGGTTTCCCAGCGAGTGTTGCGAACGACCCCCAAGGTTTAAAGTTTACGGGTTAAAAATTTGACAATTGAATTAGGTCGCTTTATTATTTTAAAAGCTAAATCCTATGCAAAAAGCTGTATATCATAAATTTATGTAATATATTTTACCTGTCCTCTTACAATTTTACCTTTCTAATCTGAAAAAGTATAAAATCACTACCTTCGCACTCCGTTTAGCATTTTTTGACATCATAGTACCCCGGAAGCCGCCGGATAAGGAGGAGAGGTGTCAGACCTGTCCGCCGAAGCTTTAGCGAAGGTGGAGTGGCTGATACAATCTTGGGAAGTGATTGATCATTAAACAGGAGAGGTGTCAGAGTGGCCGATCGAGCACGCTTGGAAAGCGTGTGTACCGCAAGGTACCGAGGGTTCGAATCCCTCCCTCTCCGCAAAAACAGAGCGAGAAACAGAGCGAGAGCGAAGTTTCTTAGCTCTGTTTTTTCTTCGCTCTCTCGCTCTCCACCTCGCTCTCGATTTTTTAAATTATTATATGTTATAAAAAACTGATTTTATTTCTTGTTTGACTTTTACCAGAAACAACCTAGTTTTTGCCTGAATTATCAATTCATTACAATCAACTTCTTTATTATTTGTTTTCCTTCTGAAAATAATTTGACTAAATATATACCATTAGGCAAGAACCTGGTTTCTATCTGAACACTATTCTCACCAGCAGTAGATGTTCCACCTTGCCTCAATAAAACACGACCATTTATATCTGTGATGGACAAGTCATATAGACTTTGTTCGATATCATAGTAAACGACTGTAACTTTATCATTTGCCGGATTCGGATATAAATTAAAATTAAAATCTTCAACAGGAATTGAACCGGCTCCGGTAAGAGTATTACCTAACTTCAAAACGTATGGGAACCCAATATTAAACGCAATAAACATGTTACCTTGGTCATCTATTTCAAACCAGCGATTATTATTGAAAGTTTTATCAACACTCGGTGGCAAACTTTCCTCCGCAATTTTTATCCAGTTAGAAGTACCGAGATATTTCCTAACTTCTACTTTTCGGGGTACTTCATTATTGAAGTATGCGACGTAAAGATTACCTGCATGGTCAATTGCTAAATTTGGATCATCAGCAGCCCCATAGTTTACTCCATAGCCTGATGAAATTCGATTCCAGTTAATACCATTAAACTGGTGCACTATGACTGTTTGGTAGTTAAGCTGTAAATCCCAGGCAATAAATGAAATAATAGGATTGCCGAGATTGTCAAATATCATATGAGTTTGATATGCCGCCGCAGACCCTACTACTGTTGGTGGACCTATATTTGTCCAAGTGTTTCCATTCCACCTTTTAACTTCAGGCCGACCAAAAGAATTTCCGTTTCCGTTAGAATAAACTATACATATATTGCCAAGGGAGTCAACAGTCAAATATTGATATTTGTTTTGCGGTGAAAAATCAGACGATATACCCAGCTGATTCCATACGCTGCAATCCCACTCTTTTACAATAGTTATACCTCCTGAAATGCTATCCGGAAATGCAATTGCGGGGTGGTTTTGGTTATTTATGGTGAGTCCAATATATTTTACTTCTCCTGCTGATAGCCCGGTACTATCACCAACATAATTCCATGTGCTTCCGTTCCATCGTTGTACACATAACTTATTGCCAATTGAAGAATCCTGAAATGCAACAATTGGAAAATCTGAAGAATCCAGAGTCATGATTAAATGACCGGCTCCGGAAGGAGAAAAACCTGCATTGCCTACATCAGTCCATACCGTATCATTCCAATGGCGAACAGTGATTTTATTACTACGACTTAAATCAGAGTAGGCTACAAAAGGTCTTCCAGAATTATCCAATGCGATGGATCTGTATTTTGCCAGATCTTTTGATACTCCTCCATCTCCAACATAATTCCATTCTATTCCATTCCAATATTGCACACAAACCCTATTCATCTGCCCTACATCTTTATATTGAACATAGATATTGGAGGAATCTTTAATGCCTAAATAAATTTCGATTACTGGTCCGAATGAAATACCATCTGTACCTATAACCACCCAGTTAGATCCATTCCACCTTTTAACTGTTAACTTGTAATTTGTAAGACTATCTCTGTATGCAACTATTGGTTGATTTCTATTGTCAATTTTTATCACAAGACTAGTAGCAAAAATATTTGATCCAATGGACATACTTGCTATGGAATTCCATGATATTCCATCCCATTGCTTAAAATTTAGGTTTCCGGTCAAGTCCAGATAGGAAACCAGAGGAAGACCTGAACTATCAAGAGTCATAAAAGGATGAATATAAGGCCCCTGGTTTAGTTGTGAGCCAATCGTTTGCCAGGTACTCCCATTCCAATTTAATATATTGAGTGATTGAGTTTGATTATTTGTGACAGCCAGGTATATTTCACCTGAATGATTTCTTTCCATTGCCACGGGTACTGACCACCGGTCAAGATTTGTGGAAGGCATATTATGCCATGATATACCATCCCAACGCTTTACCACAACCGAATCAATTAAATCGTCACCCATAACAACAATTGGATTTCCCAATGAATCAAGAACCATAAAACCTCCTCCATAAAGCTGTGAAAATGATTGCCCCCCGATAGAATCCCATGCAATTCCGTTCCATCGAAACACTTTAACTTCATGATTACTTGCATTTAGAAGACAAGATATATAGGGCTGTCCAATACTATTTATTTTCATTGATTTAATTATGCCATTACCTCCATACTGAAAAATAGGAGCCGGAGATGTTAAGTAATTCCACTTTACCCCATCCCAGTTCCTTAAAACATGTCCATATTCGTAAGTACAAGAAATGGGAAAACCATTATTGTCAATTGCCATGTTTTGAGACACTGATCGATTTACCTGGGGCCAATTTGTAAAATCACCTCCAACCGGCATCCACGATTGTCCTTTAACTGCTAAAGTTGAAATAAATAGTAAATATAAAATAATGACTTTAAGTTTTACGTAATTCATCTTGTTGTGATTAAAATTTTACACATGTAAATATACTATTTTTTTATATTCATCCTTGTAAACCTTGAGTTAATAATTATAACTTAAAATTAAGCTATAGAACATTTTCATAAACTTACCCTACCACCACTGAAAATTATTTAAATGGGCTCACAAACAAAATGCTTCATTCAAAAAATATTTTAAAAGTTTAAAAAAATCCAGTTGCGAGATTTGGGCATTTGATATAGCGGAATCAGATAAAGGGCCATGGGTAGCGCACCCTTATTTATGTATAACTGATCATAGGAAATCGATAAATTCATGCTATTTGATTACCTATAAATAAGTCTCATTCACCAAATTTCATACTCCCACATGCCATTATATCAAAAATCTTATTACTTTTCCATCCTAATACACCAAACATGAACCACTTTTACAACCTCCTCAAACCCTTGCTGCTTCTTATTACAGGAGTATGCTTACTGTCAACTGTAGCATTCGCACAGCCCTGCGGAGTGGAAGCGAAAATCACCATATTAGGTGGTACTGCCACCTGTGGTTATTTTGCCGATACTGCCGGTTATCAGCCCGGATGGATCGGGTATAAATATCAATGGAAAATTAATGATAAACCACCCATTACTCAATATTCAGTTCCCACTATTATGTATGATGAGCTGGGAGCCGGTTTTAACCGTTTACAATTGATTGTATATGGCACGAACACTACTACCGGCGACAGTTGTATAGCTGAATACACCAACGTCTATCAGGCGACAGGAGACGCCATCTATCCGGAGTTTGATGTTAGCGTGAACGGTAATACCGTCACTTTTACCGGTACATACAAAGGAGGTCCATTCTTTGGGGCTCCTAGTACTGTTATGTACGATTTCGGTGACGGCACACTATCGTCCTCCAACTCTTTTAATGAATCTCATACCTATGCGAATGCGGGATTAAAAACAGTATACCTCTATGTGCAGATGAATAATCCTACTACAGGAGGTGT
Organism: Bacteroidota bacterium; assembly: GCA_016713925.1. Classification (NCBI taxonomy): domain Bacteria; kingdom Pseudomonadati; phylum Bacteroidota; species Bacteroidota bacterium. Next base: position 771,945 of record JADJOH010000008.1, on the reverse strand, counting down.
AGCAAATAGTCAGGTGGGCAGGGATATAAATGTCGGAACCGGAGCATCTAATTTAGAATTCAGTTTCATTCAAGATCAGACCATTTGTGATTCGGTGCGTGTATCAGCATCAAGTTCGCCCGCCTTCACTTTCGGATCATTCAATAAAAATTTCAGTGTTGCCGGTAATGCACCGGTGAATGGAAATTATGTTCATGTGAATATGATAGATGTACCGGGACATGACTTTATAGGAATTGATGGAGGCGCTGCCGGCTCATCCTATGACTATACTCAATACCTGGTTAAATTAAATGATTGTACGATCATCCCCGACACCGCAAGCGGATATGTATTTGATGATTTAAATTACAATGGAATCAAAGAACCCGGCGAACCAGGAATAGCAGGCGTCACCATTTATATTTCTACATCGTGTAATGCCGAAAGTTTTTCAACTGTTCAGGCCGGATATAGTACGACCACAGATACTGCCGGCTATTACTACATTCATGTTCCACATTATGGCGTGAAGGTAACACTGGGTATGTCTACCGCTTATACGCTAACCTATCCAGGAACGAATTACTATAATGTGAATTATTCTTCCGGCACTATGCATACCGGTCATGATTTCGGATTATCCACGCTATCCGTTCATATCTGCGGACGCACTTATCTTGATGATAACAATGATAGTATTTATAATTCCAGCGATCGTTCGTTGCCGGCGGTGATGTTGACTGCTACCAATACAATAACCGGAATTGTTTATCATAATTCTTCAGGTACAAACGGAAGCTATTGTTTCGACTTGCCTCCCGGAAATTTTGTGGTGAGACCTGTCAATTGGCCTCTCGACAGCGCCACTTTTACCCCGGATAGTCTGATTGTATCCGGAGGAACAGGAGGCACTTATAACAATCGCAATTTTGGATTCAGGAGTCCGGTGCCCACTGATTTTCACCTGCAGTTATTCACTGCCGATGATGCGCGACCCGGGTTCGATATGTACCTGACCTGCAGAATAAATAATACCGGTTATCTCAAAGGCAAGGGTGATCTTGTTTTAAACTATGATCCGCAATTGACGCCTCTTAGCACTAACCCCGCCAATGGGATCATTAATACTGTTGCAAATACCATCACCTGGACGACAGATTCCATTCCTCCGGGTTTCTCCGTTCATTATAATGCTTTTTTCAATCTCCCGGCTTCAACCCCTTTAGGCACCCTATTATCCAATAGCGCAACTATTACAGGAACACCGGGAACTCTTGAATACGATCTTTCAGACAACACAAGTAGTCTACTTAAAACGGTGATAGGCTCCTTCGATCCGAACGATAAACAAGTTACGCCCGAAGGTCTTGGGGCTACAGGAGATGTCTTACACAATACCCGTTTTGATTACCGTATTCGCTTTCAGAATACCGGTACAGCTTCTGCCATTAATGTATTCGTTATGGACACCATCGACAGCGAACTTGATCTCAACACTTTTGTGATGCACAGAGCTAGTCACAACTACGATCTGGTGATCAATGGAAACATTCTCACCTGGCGCTTCTTCAACATCAACCTGCCTGACAGCAATACCAATGAACCGTTGAGTCATGGATTCATTGAGTACAGCATCTCGCCTAAACCCGGACTTGCCGATGGCACAACCATTGAAAATGTAGCCGCTATTTACTTCGACTTCAACCAGCCGGTGATTACGAACACTACACTGAATACGATGCAAACCTCCCTGGCCGGTATTTCAGAACCAGCAGCGAATGAGGAGCTTTTGGTATATCCAAATCCAACATCGCAAGATTTAACCATACTGCCCCGCTTCGAAATTTCCGGGTTGATCGATGTATCAATCGTAGACCTTTTGGGTAAACATATCCAAACTGTTTATAAGGGAACTTATTCCCATTCATCGTCGATCAAAACAAATGTGAGTTCTCTTGCTAAAGGAATGTATTTGTTAAGAATTCAACATCAGGGTGGTATTTCGCAGGTGAAATGGATTAAACAGTAAATACGAATTACGAAACCTGCCTAACGGCAGGCAGGTACGAAATTACGAAATACGAATCCTGCCTTACGGCTGGCAGGTGCGAAAATTAAGAAAGCTTCCTAACGGCAGGTAGGTACGAAAATTAAGAAACTTACCTAACGGCATGCAGCTACGAAATTTGTTGCTAAGTTGGCTGGACACTTCTATGCTAAACTCCTGGTAATTTTAGAAATTGCCAAGGTGGTGGCACTCAAAAAGAAATTGGATTTGTTTATCCGTTCTTGACCTGCTTATACATTTCACAATTGGATATAAAGGGGTTCGAACTCTATCAAACGTTATTCAAACGGTAGCCGGTTGCGTTTTTATATCACTTTGGAAAGATTAAAATACACCCCTCAGGCAAATATCTGATTATAAATCAGTAATATGTGTTAATTTGCCGTTCAGTCTCTTTTAAAATAACTTAATGTATCCTAAAAAGTACTTTTTACGTTATATTTGTATATTATAATATACATTAAATGGAAAAGTCAAGGTTCATTTTACCAAAAAACCTTAGAATTCTGGAAGGTCTTGGTCAAAATATACGGCTGGCCCGACTGAGGAGAAAGATGAGTTCTGAACAGCTTTCAGAGCGGGCTGGTATTGGACGTATGACCTTATATAAAATTGAAATGGGCTCTCCCGTTGTTGCAATTGGTAATTATCTCCAGGTGCTTTTTATCCTGGGTTTAGAAAACGATTTGACACAAGTTGGTGCGAATGATCCTTTGGGCAGGAAAATACAGGATGCTAAACTTATTGTAAAGCACCGTGCCCCAAAACAGAAGAAGAAAAACGATGGAGATCCGATCTGACAATAAAATAATTGAAGTGTATGCCGACTGGGAAGGTTTGCCGGGCCCCACATTGATGGGCAAACTCCATGTAAGTCGAATTCGGGGGAAGGAACTATTTTCCTTTCAGTACGATCAGTTATGGTTAAAATCCGGTTACAATCTCTATTTGGATCCTAACCTTGAATTTTACAGTGGTCGACAGTACCTACCTGACGATAAAACCAATTTTGGAATTTTCCTCGATTCTTCTCCGGATAGATGGGGACGGTTACTGATGCGTCGTAGAGAAGCAGCATTTGCTAGAAAGGAAAACAGAAAAGAAAATACACTCTTTGAAACAGATTACCTACTTGGTGTTTTTGATGGTCATCGCATGGGTGGAATCAGATTTAAAATTGACCCTGGTAGTGAATTCCTGAATAACAACAAGTCATTGGCCTCTCCCCCATGGACTTCTCTCGGTGAATTGGAAAATGCAAGTTTAAAATTAGAGCGTGAAGATGCAGGGGAAGATCCGGACTATATGAAATGGCTTTCATTGCTGGTTGATCCCGGATCATCTTTAGGTGGTGCCAGACCCAAAGCAGGAGTCATAGACGAGAAAGGCAATTTATGGATCGCGAAATTTCCCAGTTTAAATGATGACAGGGATTCAGGTGCATGGGAGATGGTGTTACATCAATTGGCTCAGGCTTGCGGAATTGTTGTTCCGGATGCTCGTCTGCTGCAGTTCGGAAGTAAGCACCATACCTTTTTAACGCGGAGGTTTGACAGAAACCATGAAGGACGCAGAATTCATTTTACCTCCGCAATGACCTTATTGGGTTACCGGGATGGAGCAAGTCATGATGAAGGCGTAAGCTATCTTGAATTAGTGGAAATAATTCAACGTTTCGGTGCTTCACCTGTGCAAGATTTAGTGCAACTATGGAAGAGAATTCTCTTTAACGTTTTTGTTTCCAATACAGATGATCACTTACGCAACCATGGGTTTCTATTAACTGATCGAGGATGGAGACTTTCCCCTGCTTATGATATGAATCCGAATGAAAACGGGACAGGGCTCACATTGAATATCTCTGAAAATGATAATGAATTGTCTATCGATTTGGTGATGAGTGTAGCGGGTTATTTCAATCTGGACGAAGTAAAATCAAATTCAATCTTTGGTGAAATGAAAGCGATCATTTCGACATGGAATGATATTGCCCAAAAGTTAGGAATTCCGAAGAAGGAAAGGCAGGTAATCGGTAAAGCATTTCGTTGATTCTATCTGTTGTTTTAAACGGATGCTTTGATAGCTCCACTCTATTATTAAGTGAAAAATTGAAAGAGTGTCCATTGATCAGTAATCTGCTACTTAAATAATATTTCAAGGCTTTGTAAGGATTAGATTTATAGTTTTTAATATCTTTCCACATGCCAAACCGATACCTGCTGCTCCTGCTATTTTTTCATTTAGTATTGAATCTCAATGCGCAACAAATTTCGATTTCCGGCACCGTGCGGTCAGCCGAAGACCAATCAGTGCTTCCCGGAGTTAGTATTGTAGTGAAGGGTTCAACGGTGGGGACCATTACCGACATGGATGGGAAGTTTTCCATTACAAGTGCTTCTGCCTATGATTCATTGCAATTCTCTTATATCGGCATGTTAACACAGGTCATCGCGATCAACAACCAATCGTCGATGAATGTAGAGCTGAAAGCTGACCGTCAAAATATAAAAGAAGTAGTAGTCACTGCATTGGGTATTAAACGCGAGAAGAAAGCACTCGGCTATGCAGTACAGGAGATCAAAGGGATGGAGATGCAAACAGCAAGAGATGCGAGTTTTATCAATCAGCTCTCGGGAAAAGTAGCGGGATTAAATATCTCCTCCACCACGGGCGGACCAGGTTCATCGAGCCGAATCGTTTTACGAGGCGTAACTTCTCTCAGTGGAAGCAATCAGGCCTTGATCGTTATAGATGGTGTTCCGGTAGAAAATAACACTTCCAACACCACGACGCAATGGGGCGGAAGAGATTACGGCAATGGGTTGAGCGATATCAATCCGGATGATATTGAATCTGTCACCGTGTTGAAAGGTGCGAATGCTGCTGCCCTCTATGGATCACTTGCGGCGAATGGCGTACTCGTGATCACGACTAAAAAAGGAAGTGCTTCGAAAGGAATCGGTGTGACTTTTAACAGCTCCACCACCGTGGAATTGCCTTATATTCATATTAAGTTTCAGGATAAATACGGAGCCGGCAGAAATGGGAAATTTGAAGGTCCATGGGAACTCATCGACGGTGTGAACACTTACAATACGGCAAGCGCCACCGCCTTTGGAAGCTGGGGTCCGAAAATGGAAGGACAAACGATTCGTGACTGGAACGGTGAACTTCGCTCCTTCACGCCACAGCCGGATAATTATAAATCCTATTTCCAGACCGGAATCACATCGGTGAACAATGTTTCCCTGCAAGGTGGAAATGATAAAATGACCTATCGTCTCTCAGCCGGAAACTTTACCACCAAGGACATCGTGCCCAATACCACATTGAACCGTACCAATGTCACCGCACGTACTACGGCCAGCCTATCCGAAAAGTTGAGTATTGATATCTCTGCTACTTACAGCAATCAGCAGGCAGAAAATCGTCTGGGACTTGCCAATAGTTTCAGCGCTCCCCGCAATTATGTGATGATGCCCCGGCACATAACTGCCGAATCTTTGGAAGGTTCAATGATGGATGCAAGTGGGAAAGAAACCACCTGGTTTACCAACTGGAACTGGATGACCAATCCCTACTGGCAAAGGAAATTCGAATTAAATTCGGATAGCCGTGACCGTGTGATCGGTGTGGTATCGGCCTTCTATCAGATAAGCCCTCATCTCAAAGGCATGATCCGCTCCAACGCTGATTTCAATTTCAGGAGAAACAATGAGCAGGAAGCATCAAACGGTATCTCTAACTCACTTGGTTCTTATACCAGCGGTTGGTCCACCTACAAACAATATCAGGGAGATTTTCTTTTTAGTTACGATAATAAAATTACGGAAGATCTGACTTACACCGTCAACATCGGTGGCAGCACTTTGCAAAAACGCGACGAACAAACGACGGAACGTACAGATGGTGGTTTGGCCATCCCCTACTTCTACAGCATTGAGAACTCCGTCAACCGTCCATCGGTGAGTTATCATCTCAGCGAAAGCAGAACCAATGCGCTTTACACCTTCGCACAATTCGGATACAAGACATGGCTCTTTGCAGATCTCACTGCCCGCAATGACTGGAGCAGCACCTTACCGGAATCCAACCGCTCCTATTTCTATCCTTCCATCAGCTCAGGATTTGTTTTTTCAGAAGCATTTGACTGGAGACAACAGCTACTCTCCTTTGGCAAAATCAGAGCTTCCTGGGCGCAGGTTGGCCGCGACACAGATCCTTACAGGACTAATTTTTCATATCCTTCCGCCGGTTCTTTCAATGGCGCTCCCATGTATCAACTGGATCCCTCCATTCCTTTGCTGAATTTAAAACCCGAAATTACTTCCAATATCGAATTAGGCACAGAACTGATCTTCTTCAACGGCAGAATTGGTCTGGACTTTACTTACTATCGTTCCAACACCCGCAATCAGATTTTACCTGCCGGTGTATCGGCCAGCTCCGGATTTGTGAGTGCCATCATCAACAGTGGCGAAATCCTGAATAAAGGAATCGAAGTGCAACTGAAGACAAGACCCATTGAAGGCAAAAATTTTAAATGGAACCTGGATATCAATTTTGCGCATAATAAAAACGAGGTCATTTCACTCACCGATGGACTGGAAACGTATCAACTCTTCTACCAATGGAACTTAACCATCGAAGCCCGACCCGGACATGCTTATGGCGATATCGTTGGGTATGGCATCAAACGGGATGGCAATGGCAACAAGCTGGTAGATGATAACGGTATGTATATCCGCGACAGCAAACCGAAAGTCCTGGGCAACTACAACCCGGATTTTACCGGAGGTGTACAAAATGGTTTTAATTATAAAAACTTCAGCATGTCGTTTCTGGTGGATTATCGGGTGGGTGGAGAAATGTTTAGTGGCACCAATATGTACGCCAGCGGCTATTCCGGAAATCTGGAGAGCACGTTGGAGGGCAGAGAAGGATGGTATGCTTCAGAGGCAGATCGCATTGCAGCAGGTGTTGCTCCGGAAGATTGGATAGCCACCGGAGGTTTTTTAGCAGAGGGGGTTACGGCAGATGGTAGTCCGAATGCAGTTTATGTCAACCCTGAACTGTACTGGGGACAATTTTCTTCATGGACCAATGAAATACACGAATAGTTCATCTATGATGCCAGCTTCGTAAAACTGAGAGAGGTAACGCTGGGCTATAGTTTCCCCTCCCGCATCAGCGACAAACTACACCTGAAAGGACTGAGTGTCGCGCTCACCGCAAGAAACCTCTGGCTCATCTACAGCGGTGTACCCAATATTGATCCGGAATCATCCTATACCAATGGTAACGGTCAGGGCTATGAGATCTACTCTTGGCCGACAAGAAGAAGTATTGGGATAAACATTAAAATCAGTCTATGATCATCTCTTCCATGAAAAAGAAAACCCAACTCTACCTCGTTATTTTCACCTTCAGTCTGATTGTGCCTTTTACCACAGGCTGCAAGAAAAGCATGGATGAACTCAATGTCAATCCCAATGCACCTGTCACTGTCAATCCGGACTATCTTTTCACTTACTCGGTTGTAAAAGGAATGAACAGTTACATCACCAATGCCAATGTACATTACTGGCTCACCATGAACTGGAACATGTATTTTGCCACATTGGGAGGTGTAGATGCCGGTAAAGAATATGACAGCAACGATGGCAAGGATGCGTTATGGACAGAGCACTATGCACAAGCCTTAATGAATGCCCGCGAAGTGCAGCGACTCACCGCAGGCAGCAATTATCTCATCAACAAAAACAGCATTGCCCGCATCTGGCAGGCCTATCTTTTTTCACAACTTACAGATCTTTTCGGGGACATCCCCTACTCTGCTGCATTAACAGGAGCTTCATCACTCAACTTCACACCAACGTATGACAGGCAACAAAACATCTATTACGCTCTGATTAACGAACTCAAACAGGCATCTGCTGCTATGGATCCCAATCAGGCGGTTTTTCCCGGAAATTCTGATCCGTTGTACAAAGGGTCTGTCAGCAAATGGAAACAGTTCGCTAACTCACTTCGTCTACGACTGGCGATGCGAATGAGTATTGTGGATCCGGTAAAAGCGCAACAGGAAATCGCTGCACTTCAAAACGAACCATTCATTAGCTCCAACAGCGACAATGCTATTTTCCCCTATGGAGGAGAAATCCGGAATCCACTTTTTGATTTGATTCAAACCGGACAAAGCGGTGGGAAAACTTATCCAAGCAAATATCTCATTGACAAATTAAAATCACTGAATGATCCCCGGCTACCCGTATTTGCTCAATACACAACCGAGTCCATCATCATTGGTATTCCCGATCATGAGGGTGTCCCAAATCTTGTTCCTGCCGGATCATCGGTCTGGAGCAATTACAATACCGATGCATCGGATGTTTCTAAAATTGGACTATGGTTTTTGAAACAGGATGCACCCGGTGTATTGATGAGTTATGCAGAAGTATGCTTCCTGAAAGCAGAAGCCGCCTTAAATGGCTGGTGGAACGGTAATGCGCAACAGTTATACGAAGAAGGAGTGACCGCCAACCTGCAATCCTATACCGGTTCCGGAATAACTACTTCTCAAATCACCAACTACATTTCCTCACTTCCGCTGGTCAATCAGGAAAATATTATTACACAAAAATGGATTTCCTTCACTTATCAAAACGGATATGAAGCTTATGCAGAATACCGACGGACAGGTTTTCCGATTCTAAAAGATTACAATGGCAATGCGATTAATATCTCTACCTACCCTAATCGATTTACTTATCCCGCTACTGAACTTAATCTAAATTCAGTAAATTATAATGCTGCTGTTTCTGTACAGGGCCCTGATATTGCTTCTACTAAAGTTTGGTGGGATATGAATTAAGAACCTGCCTGCCGGCAAATTCTGAATTCTGAACCTGCCTGACGGCAGGCAGGTTCAGAATTCAGAATTGTGGATAGAGGAATGAGAATTATAAATATGAATTATACGACGTTATGAAGAACTGGAAAACGATTACAAGTGAAGAGGATGTTAGAAATATTATTAATGCTTCTACTCTAAAAACCCAAATTATTTTTAAAGACAGCCATAGTTGTGGAATCAGTGCCTATGCTAAAGAAAGGTTAGCGGAAGGATCAAATCTACTGGCAGAAAAAGCTGAATTTAATTATTTAGATTTATTGCGTTTTCGTGACGTTTCAAATTTTATTTCGAGTGAACTCGACGTGACCCATCAATCGCCACAAATCATCGTGATAAAAGATAAAAAAGTAGTGTATCGTGATTCACATCATTCTATTCAACCCGGGAAAATTGTAAAATATTTATAAGATAATAATTCATAATTCAATAAATGTAATTGAGGAACATGTAAACTACTGTTTGATGCTAATCAAAAACAATTCAATCCCGCGAATAAAAACTTAACCACTCGAAGTAAATATTTACTTGAACCACGGATTCCACTAAATCATCACCTTCAGTATCAAGTAAATGTTCTCACGATTCAATAAAAATAACATTATACGAATTGCAATATAATTTAACTATCTTCGAACTATAACTCTCTGCCCTAACTTCAAAACGCTCCTAAGCATCTCTATCCAAAAACACTTAAAGTCTGTTCATCGCTTATGAAACTCAAATTCACCCCTCTTCTCCTGTTATTTATCTTTATTTTAACCAATAGTCATGGGCAAACCCCGGCCGGCAACAGCTTTTACATAGATTATCCGAGTTGGAATGCGGGAACACAACCTCCTGTGTATTTCAATTGCGGAACCAACAATATCTTGAATACAGGTAATGAATTGACGATGGAAGTGTGGGTACGCATGTACAACTCCACCTGGAATCAGAAGATCATGGGAAAAGTAACTCCTGCATTTGATAATGGATATGTAATGGGGATGCAACTCGGACAAAACTATTCCGAGATCTGGAATCCTGCGTTGAATACTATTCAGGCGGGAAGCACCCCTGTTGATTCTGCCTGGGTACATTTCGCCACCACTTTCGGGTCAGGGGGGCAGATGCTTTGCTATGTGAATGGAGAACAGGTAGGCGGACTACCATTAACCGGAAATGCCATCGCTTCCAGCAGCAATCCCTTTATTATTGGTATTGCTCCCTGGGATCTCACCAACTTCCAAAGCTTCGGACAAATTGATGAAGTGCGTTTATGGAGTGTGGTGCGTACACAGGATGATATTAAATCCACCATGCATAAACAATTGCAAGGTAATGAACCCGGTTTAGTCGCTTACTATGATTTTAACCAAAGCGCCGGTGGAAATCTTCCTGATATTTCCGGTAATGGAAACAATGGTACGATCAGTCCTACTGCTGCTTATTGGTCCTGGTCACCCTCCTACGCAGCTGTAGGCGATGGACCACTTTATGCTATGCTGGATGTAGCAGCCGTCTGGTTCGGTAAGGATGCAACGTTATACAACTATGCCACTACTACCAACGGACTCAACATCATTGCCAATATTCAACCAAAAGCATTTGATTATGCGGTTTACGGCCACAATGATTCTTCCGGGATCTCCACTTCCTTCCTTCCCGCTACTGCTCCGATCGATTTTGAGCGCACGAGTCGTGAATGGTATTTCAAAAAAGGAGGCAATATTGGTGCTGATTTATATTTTAATCTATCAACCGCCGCTGCAGGTGGTGATTCACTCGAGAAAAATTTAGCGGTACAGAACTACACCTTACTGTCACGTGATTCGACCAATCAGCTATTTACACCGGTGGCTGCAGCGAGCACATTGCTTGCCGGTGGAACGGTGGTAAAATTTACCGGGATCAACCTTGAAAATAAATACTATTGCATCGGCGTAGGAAGTACTGCTATTGCTGCTGTTCCAGCAACACCGGAATGGAGTAAACTCATTTCTCTTTTACCAAATCCGGCACAACACAGCATTACCATTACCAATATTGCCGGAGCTGAGTTGCAGGTTCTCGATGCAGTAGGGAAACAAGTGATGCAATGGAAAGGAATCGAATTACAACAGTATTTTGATGTGAGCACGCTCGAAAATGGCAGCTACTTTTTGAAAATCACTAAAGACCGTGAATCCACAACAAAACAATTCATCATTCAAAAATAATAACCTCGACACTCAACACCACCACCATACAATGAAAAAGTTCTACTTTCGACATCTACTCCTGCTCCTACTCATTTTTACAGGCCGTTCTGTCAATGCACAGTATCATCTAAATCTCGACGGAGTCAATGACTATGTCAGAGTCACCTCCTATCCTTCTTTGCAAGGTGCTTCAGCAGTCACTGTAGAAGCATGGATCAACGCCACAGCCTGGAAGACTCCTATTTACAAGGGCAGCGTAATCTGCACCGGAAATAATGTCGGACAAAACAACGGCTTTGATTTACGAGCAGCGGAAAATGGCACTGCAGAGTTCAACCTCAGTATTGCCGGCAACTGGGTAACGGCTACCTCTGCACCCATTATGCAAACCGGCACATGGTATCATCTTGCCGGAGTATATTCCGGAGATTCGGTGATGATCTACATCAATGGAGTATTGAGAGGATTGACCATTGTAAGCGGAGGGATGATACCATCAACAGGCAACCTCAACATAGGAGAATCACCGGGATGGACAGGCAGATCTTTCAGCGGCCGCATCGACGAAGTACGGTTCTGGAATTACGGACGCACGCAGAGTGAGATTACGAGCACCATTTGTTCGTCTCTTACAGGAACGGAACCCGGACTCGCCGGATACTGGAAACTCGATGCTACCAATGGAACAATTACAGCGGTCAATTCAGTTGCAGGTGGTAACAACGGAACACTCATCAATGCATCCATCGGATCAGTATGGGTAAGCGGTGATTATAATTGTACATTAAGCAGTCCGGATATCGGTGCAGGAGCATTGGTAGCACCTGTTTCAAATTTCAATCTTACCAACGCGGAACAAGTGAGTGTATCCATCACTAACTATAGCACCAACCCTATCAGTGGTTTTCCTGTGAGCTATCAGATTGGAAACAATACTCCGGTCACAGAAACTGTCAGCAACCCTGTTCCACCTTTCGGAACATACACGTATACCTTTACTCAAACAGCTGACCTCTCCTCCTATCAAAACTACTCCTTTAAAACCTATACCGGTCTCGCAGGTGATGTATCTGCCAGCAATGATACGCTGGTAAAAACAGTCAGCAATTTCGCGGTGGGAACTAATTTCGGTATAAACTTCGACGGACTTGATGATAGAATTACCATTGCTGATGCCGCAGCACTAAATCCAACAACTGCTATCACAGTTGAAGCCTGGATTAACGCCACCACCTGGCGCAATAGTATCGCGGATGGTTCCATCATTGCCAAAGACATTGATGCGCCCAACCGCGGATATGTACTTCGTTGCGGGAAGAACGGTAGCATCGAATTTATGATTTCAGATAACGGCTCCTGGAAATCGGCTGCCTCACCCTCTGTAATGCTGACGAACAGATGGTATCATATTGCCGGCGTATTCGATGGCAGCTATGTCATCCTATACATCAACGGAGAAATGATCGCGCGCACCCCTGCTGCTGCACTCTCCGTTTCACCGACTGATTTATTAATTGGAGAAAGTCCGACATGGAGCGGAAGAACATTCAACGGAAGAATGGATGAAATCCGCATCTGGAACATTGCCCGTTCTCAAAATGATATTCAAAGCAATATGGCGACCTCTTTCGCCGGTACAGAACCCGGACTTGCCGCCTACTATAAATTAGACGAAGGTCTGGGCAATTCAACTGTCAACGATGCCACTTCCGGTTCTAACAACGGGACATTAAATAATTTCGTTTTGGCGAATGCCTGGGTAAGCGGATATGAACAATTATTGAATGACATAACGGTTTTAGGGTTAGAATCGCCGAATAACCTGAATGCGTTTTCCGGGGCAAGCCGGGTTAAAGTAAAAGTGAAAAATACCGGGTTCAATGCTGTCAGCGGAATTCCCGTCTCTTACAGTATTAACAATGGCGCTTCTTATACCGACACCATCCTGACCACCTTACAAGTTAACGAAATTTACACCTTGAACTTTAATAAAGTGGAAGATTTGTCGGCATTGACTTCTGCCAACATTGCCGTTCGAAGCGCCTTCACTAACGATATGGATATCCGCAACGACTCTGCAGTAGCTACTTTAACAAAACCAACTGCCGGAAATATTCTCGTTGCCTTCAACGGGGTACAGCATGATTTTGCCGGCAATGGACAAACGCATTTCCGTGATGTACTATTTCCTGAAGGACCGGAAAACTGGAGTCAGATCATTATGCATGTCTCTGTCGCTTGTCCGGTGACCGGATGCGATCCATGGGATCAGGCGGGAAAAATATCGCTCTTTAAAGAAGGACGCGAATACGAACTTGGCCGATTTGTTACGCCTTATGGTAAAGCCTGTGGCCCCTGGGATATTGATGTCACAGATTTCAAAACATTACTGACCGGCAAACAAAAACTCCAGTCCTTCATTCAGGTTTGGGGACCGTCTGGTTGGATGCTTACCGTAACTTTTGAATTCATCGCTGCACCGACTGCGAATCCCTTCCAGAAAATAACACCATTATGGAATTCCGATTATCATATCTATGGTGATCCTAACATTCCGTATACACTTCCTACTATCACGATACCTGTTGATGCAAAGAGCAACACCGTTTCGACCCGCATGACACTATCGGGACATGGACAAGGAAACACACTCAATGCCGCTGAATTCAGTCAGATGACACATCAGCTGAATGTAAATGGTTCAAATGCCTTCTCCCATCTGCTCTGGAAATCGAACTGTGGCTCCAACACCTGTGCCAACCAAAGTGGTACGTGGACCTTATCACGAGCAGGATGGTGCCCGGGACAAGGCGTAACACCAATCGTTAACAATCTCACCGGAAATGTTACTCCGGGCAGCACTGCAACTATCGGATACACGCTACAGACCTACACCAATCTGCTCAATACCGGCTACAATGGATCCAGCCATACCGAACCTTACTACCGCATACACGCTTACCTAATCGAAAGCAGTGATTCGGCACAAGGCTTCAGTGATTTCACGAATGCAACGGCTACCCGGATCACCTCTCCCGTAGGTGCACCCACTTTAAGTGCCAACGAAATTGTAAAAGCCATCGTTAAAAACAATGGTTCAATCCCGATGACAAACCCGCGCTTCAGTTATTTTCTCAATGGCATCCGCTTACAAACCGATACTTTATTTATTACACTCCAACCGGGTGACAGTATAGAACATACCTTCTCGCAAACTGCAGATATGTCAGTACAGAACGATTATACGCTGCACGCACTCGTTACTGCCGGCGACGATGCGAATGCATCCGATGATGTGGCCACCAAAACCATCTTCCAAATTTCAAGCATAAACGAGAACGTCTCTGCTATAGGACTCCACATCATGCCGAATCCTAACAATGGAAAATTTACTATTCAGGTATCGGGAGTAAGTGGTAAGATGAACATAGAGGTGTATGATGTACAAGGAAAAATAGTTTTCAAAAAAGAAGACATGGCTAACGGAAAGAATTATCAAACTGAGATCGACCTGGGAAATATTACACATCAATTGTATTTCATACGTGTCCTCAGCGAAAGTGGAACAGGAGTTGCAAAGATTGGTATTCAATAATTCAATTCTACCTTAGGGTAAAACAGAAGTTGAAATTAATTGTTTTAAAGTGTGCTATTCATTTGTATGGCGCCTTGAATAATTGTTGAAAACCCATCATTTAGCTTTCTAAAAAATGCCCACCTTACTAAAAAGTCCGGTGGGCATTTTTTTATAAATGAAGCTAGCCAACACTTGGGTGAAGCACATCATGCCATCGCATATGCCTAGTTAACAATTTGAAGTTAAATTATTTACCTCATCCTTCCTCCCCAACGGTAAAATTTTCCTTACTTTGTCGTCCAATACAAAACCACGCAATGAAAAACATCCACCCTATTCAAGTCTTCCTCTTTCTGGTAGTATTACTGGGAATTACGACTTCCACTACTGCACAAACATACAATTATGTCCCTGACTCCACTTTTGATGTCAATGGATTGAAGAGCTTTATTTACTTCAACAATATTGATCGTTCCTACGGATGTGCATTACAACCCGATGAAAAATTAGTAATGACCGGTCTCAGTAAAAATCCTGCAACCGGATCTTTTGAACTTTGCATAACCCGTCTCCTGACAGACGGTGATTTTGACACTACATTCAATTCGGATGGAAATTGTTTTGTTTCGATGGGCAATCAACAATCGATTGGCGGAATGACACCCAAAGTGAAAATTGCACCTGATGGTAAAATTGTTGTAGTTAACTCGGGAAGGGCAACGGGAGGAGCGAGCCAGGATATGATGATTTGCCGCCTGGACACCAATGGCTATTTAGACACTACGTTCAATAGTACGGGTGTTGTTTTCATCGATATGCTCGGCAGCAATACACAACCTGATCAGGCGAACGCCCTGGACATCGATGCCAATGGCAATATTTATGCAGCAGGTGTCACGCGTACAGGTACATCTCCATTGGACAATGACTTCGCCGTTGTAAAAATAAATGTGAACGGACAACTCGACTCATCGTTTGATACTGATGGAAAAAAATTATTTAATCCAAGTGGATTAGCCGAATACGGACGCAGTATTAAAATTCAGAATGACGGGAAAATAGTTTTAGGAGGGAATGCAGGCGCCAATATGTATCTCTTGCGATTTGATACCACCGGAACTCTTGACCTTACCTTCAATACTACCGGAACAATAAACATTGCATTCCAACTGAGCTCTGACATGGGCGACATGGATATTGATAATTCAGGGTCGCATAGTAATTGCCGGAAAACTCAACACCAGCAATAGCAATATCGCCACTGCCCGATTCCTGCCTACAGGTGCACCTGATAATAATTATGGATTCAACGGTAAATACACTTTCAACATTGGGGGCGCTGCGAGCACTATAACGTCCATGCATATCCAAAATGACTATAAAATTGTATTGGGAGGATTCAACCTCGACACGGCACAGGCCAATAATTTTATGATCACCAGAATCGATACCGGAGGCACTATTGATCTTAGCTTTAATACCATTGGATTTGTCTCGCAACCGGTGTTAGCCGGAAATATTGATGAAGAAGGCAACGGCATGGCGGTGATGAATGATGGAAGAATTATGATGACGGGAACTATAGTTTTTAGCTCGGCTGTTAATGAAGACATTGGCGTGTTTCGCGTGAAGCCTGTACTGGTCACCGGAATTCAACAACCAAATAACTACACAAGCATTCGCCCTTACCCTAATCCATTTACTAATGAATTAATAGTTGTGAGTCGTTTTGAATCCGCTGCTCAGATGAGTGATATTTCCGGGCGCACGGTGTTGAACGTTCAACTTGTTCCGGGAATGAACAGGGTGGATACGGGGCACTTACCTGCCGGGGTTTACTTTATCAATGTAGAGGGTGAAAAGGGATTGAAGGTGGTAAAGAATTGAGAACCGGCCGGCTGAATTCAGAATTCAGAATTCAGAATTCAGAATTAGGAATTACGAGTACAAAATCAGAGGTGTTCTGTGACAATAGAGGAGTCAGGTTGTTTGGGATTTTTGTTTAGGTGTGTGGGGGATGGGCAGAGGAAGAGACATTTATCTATGACGGTAAGGTTGCAGTAGCAAATTGGTGTAAGAAAAGAGTAATTTAATCAATAATAAAACAATCGTTGGACGGCTTGAACAGCCAAAACGAAAATATGGCGACAATACATAAAATCCCGGTTCAAAAAATTAAGGAAAGCAGAATTGCGGCTATTGATTTTGGAAAATTAGAATTTGGAAAATACATGTCTGATCATATGCTGGTTGCAAAATACAGCAATGGGCAATGGAGTCAGGGAGAAATAGTACCTTATGGTCCTTTGCAACTATCTCCCAACATGCTCGCACTGCATTATGGGCAAAGTGTTTTTGAAGGCATGAAAGCCTTCCGCATGAAGGATGGAAAGATTTCAATTTTCAGAATTCAAAAACATTTTGAGCGACTGCAGCGGACGTTGAACAGAATGTGCATGCCTGAACTCCCCTATTCACTCTTTGAGGAGGGATTAAAACAGTTGATTCAACTGGATCAACAATTTGTTCCGGATTCGGAGGGAAGTTCATTGTATATTCGTCCATTGCTCTTTGCTACGGAAGAACGTTTTGGAGTGAAGATTTCTGAAGAGTATTTATTCGTCATCATGACCGGTCCTGTTCCTCCATTTTACCCTAAACCTATTCGCGTAAAAATTGAAGACCATTATAGTCGCGCCGGAAAAGGTGGAACGGGAACTGCGAAGTGCGCCGGTAATTATGGAGGATCTTTTTATGCCACTAAAATAGCACGGGAGCAAGGCTTTGATCAGGTCTTATGGACCGACCTATCTGATGAACTAAACATCGAAGAATCAGGAACAATGAATGTGTTTTTCCTGATCAATGATAAACTCATCACTCCACCTCTTTCTGAAACTATTTTAGCAGGAGTAACGCGTGATGCTATTATTGCGCTTGCTAAACACGAAGGAGTAATTGTTGAAGAACGTAAAATAGCTGCCGGTGAACTCCTCGCTGCACATCAATCCGGAAAACTACAGGAAGCATTTGGTGCGGGTACCGCGGCGGTGACAGCAGCCATCTCCACCATCGGAGTAAAAGGAAAAATTATTGAAATCCCTGTAACTGATGGAAACAGTTTATGTGTTCGTTTGCAAAAAAAAATGACCGCATTAAGAACCGGTGATACTCCGGATATTTTTGAATGGAACACCATCATCAAAGGAAATAACGATTAGCGTTCATACCCGGCAAAAATTTTATTGCTCTGACAATTCCTGTACCTTCGACGATAATCAACATTCAAAAAAGTAAGAATAGCCAAAACAAGAAAGGCGATATCGGGTGATATCGCCTTTCTTGTTCATTGCATTAATTCATTAAGGATGAATCGATCCAATAAAGTTTAAGATATTATTATCTACAATCGCCTGATCCGTGATATCCACAACTCCATCGCCGGAAACATCAGTGGGTACATAGCCGAAAGCAAAGTTTAAAATATCATTTCCAATCAATCCCTGATCGGTAATATCCACTACTTCATCTTGCGGTGCAATATCGCCACTATAGAAGGCCCATACACCGGGAGCTACTTCACGTTGGTTAGAGCCAAAGGCTTGTGATGCTGCAGTGGTGAAATTATAGTTAGTAGGTGCTGTAAACGTGATCAGGTTCGACCAGGTTTGAATTGCATTTCGATGATAGATGACAATATAACCATTTTGGCCGGTCACATTTACAGGGAACGTAATTGAAACCTGTCCGCTGGTATTTATAATTGCTGAATCGGCGGCTAGTACAGTAGTCGTGGATAAACCATCACGCAGTTCAACGTAGATCACATCGCAGTCTGTTAAACCGAAGCCATAACCGGAGTTAAGTAGAACAGGTTGCATTCCTGAAACTCCATCGTAAAATCCTTCGAACAGGGCAGTAATATTAAACGTTGTTCCACTTGTACAACCCTCGTCCGTTAAACCATCACAATCATCGTCTATGGCGTTACTACATACTTCAGCGGCATTTGGATTAACAAACGTGTTGGAATCATCACAATCCAGATTATTCAATGAAGAGAATCCATTAGGGGTACAGGAAGCTATTCCGGGTGAGGCGCTATTTCCAAAACCATCTCCGTCAACATCGGGATAATAGATATCAATTACACCTTCATCCACTAAGCCGTCGCAATCATTATCGATATAATCACACCATTCCGTGAATCCGGGATTAACGAAAAAGTTATTGTCATCGCAATCGGTATTATCCAGTGTGTAACCGGTCATAAATATCGGTGGAAGACATGAAGATATACTCACTGCAGGATTACCATATTCATCCAGATCCAGATCCTGATAATAGGTATAGAAAACGGCATCTGTATCGATGATGCCATTGCAGTTATCATCTATTCCATTGGTACAATTTTCATAGGCACCGGGATAAACAGTATTCAATAAATCATTACAATCTAAATTATTATTCGAGTATCCGGGACCGGGATCCGTACAGGAAATGATGGCAGGGCCGGAACCGGAAACTACACTGACATACTCTCTGAAATCGAGATCATCAATAGAACTCGACGTCCATATCGCCATAAAACTATCATAATAATAAAGATCTCCACCGGCATGAGCTCCGGGGGTTGCACCATTGCTGCGCCAGAGCCTAATAAAGTCTGAAGAAGGTACTGCTCCTTTGATTATAAAATAATAAGAACTACCTGCAATCACCGGTATGCTGTTTGGAATATTTACTGTTTGCCATCCCAATGTGTTAATCGTCAAAGCTTGAGTATTGAGTAATGTCCCGCTTCCCGGAACACTTCCCGAATACAATTCGAATAGCGCATCAAAACTACCATCACTCAAAAAAATCTACATTAAACTGAATAGTGTTAAACATGCCGGTTTGCGAAGCGGTGAAGGTTTGAGCGAGGTGATTTTCCATAAATCCATCATTAAATACCACTTCAGATGCGGTTGTCACTTCACTCGCAGCATCAAGTACAACAGTGCTGACACCTTCTACTCCAAATCCATCCTGATCCATGTCTGCATACCAGTTCTGAGGTCCGGGATTTGCATCTGTATCAATAATACCATTACAATTATCATCAATCAAATTATTACAAATCTCAACGGCATTTGGATTCACTGCACCATTAATATCATTACAATCATTACTATTAATCGCATATCCGGGACCGGGATCCGTACAGGAAATGATGGCAGGGCCGGAACCGGAAACTACACTGACATACTCTCTGAAATCGAGATCATCAATAGAACTCGACATCCATATCGCCATAAAACTATCATAATAATAAAGATCTCCACCGGCATGAGCTCCGGGGGTTGCACCATTGCTGCGCCAGAGCCTAATAAAGTCTGAAGAAGGTACTGCTCCTTTGATTACAAAATAATAAGAACTACCTGCAAGCACCGGTATGCTGTTTGGAATATTTACTGTTTGCCATCCCAATGTGTTAATCGTCAAAGCTTGAGTATTGAGTAATGTCCCGCTTCCCGGAACACTTCCCGAATACAATTCGAATAGCGCATCAAAACTACCATCACTCAAAAAATCTACATTAAACTGAATAGTGTTAAACATGCCGGTTTGCGAAGCGGTGAAGGTTTGAGCGAGGTGATTTTCCATAAATCCATCATTAAATACCACTTCAGATGCGGTTGTCACTTCACTCGCAGCATCAAGTAAAACAGTGCTTATTCCTTCTACTCCAAATCCATCCTGGTCGATATCTGTATACCATGAAAAAGGTGTGGATGATTCATACACTTGTATTACTGTACTTGGTGACTGACATAAACCATTACTAACGAGAAGACCGTAATATCCTCCGCTACCTACGTAAATAGAAGATGTAGTTGCACCGGTTGACCATAGATACGTTTGCTCCAATCCAATTCCTACAGCATCAATTTCATTCCAGTCAGGGACGGCGGGTGAATTCATCGCTATTCTGATTTCAGAAACGGAAAAAGCAGTTACAGGAAAGGTAATATGCAATTTCCTTGAAACCGGAGGTTGCGGCGCAGCGGTAGCGGTATAAACTACTTCGAACAGCCCGGTGTTTGGATTCTTCACATACACCGTATCCACTGCACCGGGGTTAAACGTTTCATAAATATCTATGAAATTGATGGGTGCCGGATTAGTGTAAGCAATTTGTATATGCTCGCGTTGGTCATCAGTGCTCAGAGGAGCCCATGCAAAACCTATATCTCCGTAAGCAGGAAATACATCCGGTGCACCCAGAATCTGATTTGCAAACCAGCCCGGAGGATTGAGATTAAACTCCGAACTATATGAGGTAACGGTGCTGCCATACCGTAAATAAATTATTGCATTCGCGGTATCTGCAGAGAGCGTGATGGTATCCCCGGTACAAAAATAGGGAGAGGGACTACTCACAATAACCGGTGCGGAAGGAACCGGTATTACATTCAGATAATAGGGGGCGCTGGTCGTTGAACATCCCAAATAATTTGTCACCGTCACACTATAATTACCGGTTGATGTAGCGTTAATATAGGGTGTTGTTTGACCTTCCGGTGACCAGAGATAAGAGAAAGCAAAGACCTTCTCCGGATTGTTCACAGGGGTTCCGTAAAAGAGAAGTGATGCGTAATTCATCAGCAGGAAAGGCCTTTCATCAAATTTATAATAGGCCAGTAATCCCGCTGCAAAAGGCAAAACAGGAGATAGTATTCCTGATTGTATTTCAGCTGCAGTTCGGGGCAGATTCCATATTCTCACTTCATCCATATCACCGGTAAAATAATTTGGTGCTTCGGCGTAATTCGGTCGGCCTATACTGAAAGATCCAATGTTCGGAAAGGCATTAGCTGAATAGGTAGAAGAAGAGGTTCTGTTGATGCCATCAATATAAATAGCTCCGGTACCGGGCAACGTGCTATAATCTCTCACCACCGCTACATGATGCCAGCTTCCATCATTAACAGCTGTATTACTAAGTATATATTGATTGGCAAAACCTACGAAGGCAGGTGCGCCATTCGCATCAATATAAAAAGCACGTTCTCCGAATTCCCAAATATTATCGTTATTGCTGCTAACCACTATTCCTTCTCCTGTGCCCGTTGTACGTACCCAGGCCTCGATGGTAAAACTTGCGTCGTTGAGATTTGTGATGTCTGCACCCAAATCAACCCATTGCTGATTACCATTGAAATTACCGGCAAGATTAATTGGATTAACAATAAGTTCAATAAAATCTCCCTGACAAATAGTATTATTGATGGAAGACGATATAATAGTAACTGAATCCGCAATATTTTCCAGTACATGTACGCTACAACTGCTTTCACAACTGTTATCTGCGGAAACACTCACCGTATACGTTCCAGCACTTAATCCGGAAATTATAGCTGTTGTAGCTCCATTGCTCCATTGAAAAGAATAAATAGTAGAATTTCCTGTAACAGTTGCCGGCGTGGAAAGCATATTTTTAATGGTTAACCCATCTGCATCACTCACCATTACAACAGGAATAGTAATTGCGTAAATATTCGCTGCTCCCATATTAACAGGAGGGCCCGGGATATTATTTACAATCACCACTCCGACCGCTCCGGCAGTTTGTGCATTGTACACTTTTTGTTCAAAGGAACAGGTTCCTCTGTCAATCAATGCCACCTTCCCTGTAAAAAAACCGGGAGGATAAGGATCACAACCCAAATCAGGATTTGAAAAATAAACGAAATCACCTGCGACAGGATTTTCAAATACATTTGGTCCAAACACAGCAACTCCAACCGGAAACTGCTGTGGCGTCGGTGCTGTAATCTTTAAATTTAAAGATGTGTTATCGACTGTAGCAGTGGCAACTCCATTGCTTTCACCCTGACAAACGAAACTTCCGCTGCAACTTAAAGCCGGACCGGGCACATTGGATAAAACAACATTAAATGTACAGGTAGATATATTACCCGCCTGGTCCATAGTTGTAGCAGTAACCGGAGTTATGCCCATTGGGAAAACAGTTCCTGATGGTGGATTTACTAAAAGTGTATCTATGGAAACCAGGGCATCATCAATGATGGTTCCGTAGTTACCTGCCCATCCTTCATTATCCTTTGAACCATGTGTAATTCTTACTTTAGTAACACCTGCCGGATATCCGGTAAATGTATGCACGACTTGCTGCCATACCGGAGTTGATTGCACCGGAGCAGCCATACTTCCTAAATTATATGAAGTTAATACGATGCCTGCTGAATCGAGTAATTCCGACTTGAAATAATATTCATCCGTTGAAGAACAGCAAGAGGATGCCCGGTACCATTCACTTACATGAATCGGAGGGGCAGCATTGAGATATGCAGTACTGTAACCCTTTGCAATTAAATCTACTTCCTGAGCCATTTCTTCCCACCAATACGAACCACTGAAGCTAAAATTTCCGGAACGCACCTCTCCATAAGCACCGGTATTCGCCCAACCATCTCCACCATTAAGCGTGATAACCCATCCGCTTAAATTCCCGGATTCATTGCCCGGATTAGTCAGTAAGTTCAACGGAGAAAGTCCACAATTATCAGTAGCGGTGACGTTATAGTTTACTACAGTTGGATTAGCAGTACAAATCCGTATCGTTTGCGGACAATTGATCACAGGCGGAATTGAATCATAAAGATTAATGGTCTGCACTAAAACAGTGGTATTTCCGCAATGGTCAGTGGCCGTCCAGGTGCGATTCAGGACATAATTAAATAAACCGGATGAATATAAAACAGAATCCGAATAGCCTACAGTTAAAGCTGCATCACAATTATCACTTGCAGAAGGCGCAACAATAGCTCCGGGCGAAATATCATCACTGCAATTTGCATTGAAGACAGTTGGAACATTATCAAACACGGGAGCAGTGTTATCAATTATATTAATAATTTGAGTGACTGATGTCACGTATCCACAGTTATCAGTAGCCGTCCATGTACGATATACTGTAAAATTACCATCACATATTCCATTCACGATACTTTCAGAATAAACCACAATGAACTCATCAGAATTATCAGTAAAAACAGCATTATCAGCAGGCACCTGGCTATCACAACTGATTGTCGTATCTGCAGGAACGAAAACAGCAACCGGTGGAACAAGATCTGAATAAACTGCAGGTGTTCCCGGAGTGAAAGCCACACCTCCAAAAGCGGTATTGGTCGGCGCGCTTGCCAGTAAAGTTCCGGTTGTACTTAAGGCGGAACCATTGGAAGTAATATCTGCAGGACTAGCAGCATTGACACCTACATCTGAAAACGCATAAAGACTATTCGGCTTGGCACCACTGGTATTTGCAGTAATGTATAAATCCACATTACCCGTACACGCATTGAACCAACCCGTCACACCGAAAGCATTCCCGGTTAAACTACCACGTGCCGTCCATGTGGCACCACCATCCGAAGAAGTATACTTCAGCAATCCTGTTGGTGCGATACTTAAAGAAGCTACATACAAGACATCAGGACTGGAATTGCCATCTAAATCAAGAAAGAGATACGAATACGGATCACCGGTAGTTGTCAGGAAGCCATTTAGATTCGCAAGTGTTTGCGTACCTGATACAGGAAGACCGGTACCCACCGTTACCAATCTGTTACCTCCCGATCCGGTAGAAGCATACAATTGATTATTGAAGATGCCGATTCCACGGGTATTATTGGCGCCCAAGTTCGTAGCTGCAACAACGTTACCTTGTGGCACGTAACCCACACCAATGGTACCCGGCGCGCCGGCTGTCCAGTAAGCGGATCCATTTATTGTGACAGCTGAACGTAAAGCAGTTCCTGAATACGCAGTAAACAAAGTTGTTTTAGTATCTGATCCACCACCGGCATTAATTTTTGCAATGACGCGGGTATTGGTTGGAAAAGTAGTAGCTAAGCTTGTGGATACGCCAGCTGTACCTGCTGTGGTATTGTATCCGGTTAATGTAAGAAATTGCCTGTCCATTGATAAATTCAAAAAACCTTCTGAGCCGGCCGTACCACTTTGCGTCACAGCTCTGTTCACAGATCCGGTTCCGGCAACAGCTGTTGCAGGTAAAGTCGTAATCAAGTTACCCGCCTGGGATGTACCAGAAAGATTATATTCCCTGATAAAAAGTGGTGTTGCTGCACTGGTACGAGGCGCGGTGCCATCTCCAATGACTAACACAGCTAACTTGCCCGGTGTGAACTGAGCGTAAATTGGCGCGAAATTCAGAAGTGTTATTGCAAAAAATAAAACTAATTTTAAGCGAGATTGATGAACTGAACGATGCATGGTGGGGTAGAATTTTCTCATAATAATTATATAAACAATCGTTTTTTTCAGGTTATAGTATGATTTTAGATTTGTTGTTATCATTCATTAAACAATGATGGTCCATACTTGAAATGAAAGACCAATTTTGAAGTAAAAAAAAACAAAACAATTGTGGGAAACGGCTTCGATGAAGAATCATTCTCATCTTCCTTTTTGAGATGTCTGGTGTAAGAATCAACCACCAACAGAAGTAAACAAGCGAATAACAAGACCCGGATTAAAAACAATAAAGCCTCATGTAAATTATCAAAGTTCATAAAATAGTCCTGAAGCCTGTTTCTGATTAATGAAGTATGTGCCCGGTTAATTAGATCAATTGTTATAATGTTACTGAAAAGATATTTATCCTGCAAGGAACTCACTAAAAGCACCTATCCATTATTAGAATAATCCTAATATACCTGAAAATAGTTCTATTCCTTTTTTCCTGTTTTGGGTAACCTAAATACTATATTTTTTATCTACCGTTTTCATGGCAAATCGGTAAAACATCCGACATTTCGCTGTCTTTACAGACCATTTTAAAGAAAGCAGAATAACAGTTGACAAAAAAACGTATTTTTTGTATGTATGAATTTTAATTGAATAAAGTAAATCAATACACCTACCGAAAAAACAAATAAAAATGAAATCGCTTCAACGATCAAACTTGTATCGATGGAGTTAAGCCCTCTACCTCCCGATGGTAAAATCATGGAAGTCCGGAATACGCTAAAAAGTGTAAACAATCCAAAAAAAGAAAATGTATTAGAATAACAATTTCTCTATTTTGTTGCGCTACAATATTAATTTATGGATGAAGCGTTCCAATAAAGTTTAAGATGTTATTATCTACAATCGCCTGATCCGTGATATCCACAACCCCATCGCCGGAAACATCAGTGGGTACATAGCCGAAAGCAAAGTTTATAATATCATTTCCAATCAATCCCTGATCGGTAATATCCACTACTTCATCTTGTGGTGCAATATCGCCACTATAGAAGGCCCATATACCCGACTCCACTTCACGTTGGTTGGAGCCATAAGCTTGTGAGGCCGCGGTGGTGAAATTATAGTTGGTAGCAGCAGTAAATGTAACAGGGTTTGACCATGTTTGAACGGCATTACGGTGAAGGATGACGATGTAACCATTTTGCCCGATGACTGAATCGGGAAAACTGACGGAGACCGACCCCATTGTATTCATAACCATTTTTGTTCTTGAAAGCAGGACTGAAGGTAATGAAGTTTTATGCAGTTCAATGGTCACTGTGTCACATTCTAAAGTACTAAAACCCACTCCTGCATTGAATAAAGCCGGTACCATCGTTCCCCCTGCATTGTAATACCCTTCTATCAGCAACGACAGGTTTAAGGTACCATTACAGGCTTCATCCGTCAATCCATTACAGTTATCATCAATCCCATTGTAACAAACCTCACTGGCACCTGGATAAACCGTGACGGAAGCGTCATCACAATCACTTGTATTTAAAACAAAGCCCAAAGGTTGTGAGCAGGATAAAGAATCATCAGCGGTACTTCCGTACGTATCACCATCCGCATCCACATTCCATAGTAGGGGAGCAGGCAATACAGTCACCACCACCGGAACACTTACCGATTCGCAGAATCCGTTGCTTACACTAACACTATAGGTTCCTCCCGTAGTAGCGATGATGGAAGCAGTTGTAGCTCCTGTTGACCAGAGGTAGGTTTGCTCTATACCAATACCCACCGCATCTATTGCATTCCAGCCGGATACAGCAGGAGAATTGATTGCAATCCTGATTTCAGCAACATTGTAGGTGGTCACAGGAAATGAAATATGCAACTTCCCTGACTGCGGCAATTGCGGAGAGCCGGTAGCGGTATACACCACTTCGAACAATCCGGTCGTCGGGTTTTTTACGTACACTGTATCTACCGCGCCGGGATTGTATGTTTCATAAATATCGATAAAATTAACGGGCGCCGGTTCATTGTAAAGAATTTGAATATACTCCCTCTGTATATCCGGATCAAAACCGGACCATGCTCCCGGCAAATTTCCATAAGCAGGATATACATTGGGTGCTCCAAGGACCTGATTCGCACTTCTGTCGGTTGAAGAAAATTCTGAACTGAAACCTGTAACGGATACGCCATACCGTAATTGGGCAATCGCACCGGTGGTATCAGTATACAACATGACTGAATCACCTGAACAGAAATAAAATGACGCGTCACTTAAAACAACCGGTACAGAAGGATTTTCAATCACCTTGATATAATGCGGCGCACTACTACTTGTACAACCGAGGTAATCACTCACGGTAACCGTATAATTACCGGTTGCAGCAGCGGAAATATAAGGTAAGGTTTCTCCTCCCGGTAACCAATGAAAACCGAAAGCATACTCTTTAGCAGGATTGTTCACGGCTGTTCCGGAATACAATGCAGATACTTCATTCACCAGCGGATAATTCATCTCATCAAAACGATAATAGGCCAGTAAGCCGGGAGTGGATGCTGAAACGGAATCTACAAGTCCCGATTGGATCTCAGCTGCAGTTCTGGCCACGTTCCATATTCGCATTTCATCCAGATCACCGGTGAAAAAATCAGGTGCTTCAGAATAATTCGGTCTGCCGATACTAAATGAACCAACATTTGGAAAAGCATTAGCAACATAAGAAGATGTGGCAGTTCTATTGAACCCATCGATATAAATTCTACCGGTGCCCGGTAATGTACTGTAATCCCTGACCACTGCGATATGATGCCAGTTACCATCATTCACTGAAACGGAACTACTGATGGTGGAATTTCCAAAGCCTGTAAAAGCAGGATTTCCATTGGCATCAATATACAAGGCTCGCTCTCCCGCTTCCCAAATTTCATCATTGTCGCTACTTACCAGAACACCTTCCGCAGATCCGGTAGTCCTGACCCATGCTTCAAGCGTAAAACTTGCAGTGTTGAGATTTGTAATGTCCGCACTCAGGTTGAACCATTGATTGATGCCATTAAATTGTCCGGCAAGATTCACCGGATCGGCATATAAATTCAAATAATCTCCCTGGCATAAAATACTACCGGTATCTTCAGCAATGATATTCACCGGAGCAGGCAAATGTTCGATAACCTGTGTCTCACAATTGCTGATACAGCTACCATCGGCAGTCACGCTGACAGTATATGTACCGCTACTTAAACCTGAAATTGCAGATGTGGTTGCTCCATTGCTCCATAAAAACGAATAGTTGGTGGTATGTCCTGTTACAGTAGCCGGCTGTGCAATTAAATTTTTAATAGTCGCCCCATCCACATCGCTTATCATCACCACCGGTATCGAAATGGCATATTGGTTTACAGCACCCATGTTTATTGGCGCACCGGGGATATTGTTCACGATAATTACGGCAGCGGCACCTGCATTTTGAGCGTGGTGCGCTTTGAGTTCATAGAAACAGGTACCTCTGTCAATCAACGCTACTTTCCCTGCAAAAGTTCCCGCAGGATATGGATTACATCCAAAATCAGGATTGGAAAAATATATGATGTCACCTGTAACAGGGTTAGAAATCACATCGGGACCAAACAGCGCCTGACCAATAGCAAAGGAATAATATCCGGGCGCAGTAATTTTAAGTTTCAATGAACTATTGTCTACTGTAGCAGTCGTTGTTCCATTATTGGCTCCACTGCATATTATACTTCCACTGCACGTAATAGCGGGAACGATTAGAGGCGCCAACGTTCCCGGTGTAAACGCAACTCCACCAAAGGAGGTATTTGAAGCAGCGGTGGCAAGAAGTGTCCCTACTGCGCTTAAAGCGGAACCATCGCCAGTGATAGCTGCAGGTGCTGAGATATTTAATGATTGATCGGTAACTTTATACAGCTTATTGGGTTTTGCATTGATGGTATTTGCTGTGATATATAAATCAACATTTCCTGTACAGGGATTAAATTGTCCGGTGACACCGAAAACATTTCCTGACAAACTACCACGCGCTGTCCATGAAGTTCCTCCATCAGAAGATGTATATTTCAGCAAACCTGTGGGAGCCGTATTGAATGAAGCGACATAGAGCACATCAGGACTTCCGTTTCCGTCGAGATCAATAAACACATAGGAATAGGGATCGCCGGTAGTCGTGAGAAAGCCGGGGAGATTAACGAGGGCCTGCGTTCCGGAAACAGGTAATCCGTTGCCCACTTTCGCCAGACGATTACTTCCGGCACCGGTGGTAGTGTACAGTTGATTGTTGAAAATACCAATTCCTCTGGAATTCACTGCCGATAAATTCGTAGCTGCATTAACGTTACCTTGCTGAACATATCCAATACCAATTGAACCCGGAGCACCGGCTGTCCAGTAAGAAGATCCATTTACCGTTATGGCTGAACGAATGGCTGTGCCGGAATGCGCTGTAAAAAGTGTTGTTTTGGTATCTGCAAAACCATTTGCATCAATTTTACCTACTACACGCGTATTCAAAGGGAAAGTGGCTGCACTGGTACTTGTCACAGCTGCTGTTCCGGCGCCGGTGTTATAGCCAACAAGTGTAAGAAAGCGACGGTCGGCCGATAAATTCAAAAACCCCTCTGAAGTGGCTGTTCCGCTTTGTGTCAATGCCCGGTCCACCACTCCGGTTCCCGCCACCGCGGTGGAAGGCAATGCCGTTACGAGTGTGCCTGTTTGAGATGCGGAGGTGAAATCAAACTCCTTAACAGAAACTATAGTGGCAGCAGATGTTAATGTTCCGCTACCATCTCCCACTACCAACACAGCCAGCTTACCGGGCGTAAACTGACTATAGACAGGATTCAGATAAATAGAAAGGAGCAAGAGCAGGAGTACGCTGCACCCTTTAGATTTTAGATTGGGAACTTCTTTAGCTATTCTATTTTTAACTTTCCACATATTACTATTCACTTTAACTTTTTTACTTTATCGACTTATGTCTACACCGCGTGTAGGAATATTCAGCTATCTGATTCTTTCAACAGATGAACTTGCTTCAGTAAAAAGCTGACCTCGTCATTTCATCTGCATTTATACGAAAAACACCCAGTGACAAGTTACAAAATATTCGTTAGGTATGCAAATTTTCACTTCCATCCTTCACCGCACAAGTGGTTGCTTTCACCACTTACATTCTTTGACAGATGAGATTCCGCCACCAGATGGGTCACTTACCTATTTATATTGTCTCCTCCCTTTCGAATCCTCACCACACCTCTAAGGATTTGTAAAATCAATAAACACTGATGAACCATTGAAAGAAACCGGGGTTTTACTCCATGTTTCCAATCCATTGCGATGCTTTACAACAATATAATAGTTTCCGGTGGGAGGATAATTAGTACTCGTTGCATAACCATTGCGCAGCAGAACTACGGATTGCGTACTGATCACACCAAATGGAGAAACGGGCTGATGCAACTCTATAGTCAGTGAGTCAGTCGCCTCCGCATTTGTGGTGAGACCGTTATTATATAAGTTCGGAATCATAAAGCCGTTCCCGGTGTACATTCCCTCTATAAAGAGTTTCACGATTAGATTACCTACAGTCGGGCTATGATACTCTAAAATCAACACACTCATGGGTGGCATAATATAATTTCCGGCAATGTCCATACCGGCCGTTGTCTCTATAATTTCTTCTGATGTATTTGATGCGGCAGAAAGTAGTCGGGCCTTGTTTAGCGAATAACCGGTCACGCCGCCAACCTGCAGTGGGACTGTATTCATCTTGTCACGATTAACCGCAATAACATTGAGATAGTTCGTATCATTTGAGATGAATGCATTAGACCGAACAGCATATAATCTGCCATCACTGGCACTAGGCGATGTAGTTGTAACCTGTAATGAATTGTCTAAAAAAGCCGGGAACAACATTTTATAGATAGCTGCTGCCGGCATTAAAGTGTAATTACCCGGTGAATTTTTGCGAATGGGGTGCCATTCTGCTATGGCATTACCATACACCCAAAAATTCGCTCTTTCTATGGTAGACTTTTGTGAAAGCATAAGTAAGAAATCAGCTTCAAGATTCGCCGCCAACCACTGCATAGCAGAATCTTTTTGGGCCGGTGTTGCATTCGGGCTTTTGATATAATGTGCATAGTCACCAACAAATACTTTCACCCCTTTCGTTGCTGCCACCCCTATTAAGGTGTTAAGTGCGTTACTGGCTGCTAAAACGGATTGCGCCGACGTATTCTCACTGGGAAAGTAATGTTGAGAAAGCGCATATACTTTACCTGAGGATATCAGGGTGGAATTTAATACAGCATAGGCCCAACTCAAAGTACTAGTGGGATTACCGATAGTTGGAATTGTTATTTTAATAGTTGAATCGATGGCCAGCATCGCATTGATAATGGGTGTTACAGCAGCCAAATAAGAATTACAACTATCAAATGAACTTCCATATTCGAAACTTGACCACGGCTCATTTCCTATGTTCCAGATTTTTATACCGTAGGGATCAGGATGACCATTTCCGGCTCTTACAGCGGCCCAGTCCATTCCACCACCGGGGTTCGTACTATCATTGGGAGAATTACAGTATTCCACCCAATCGGCATTATGGCTGATCACATTTGGAACGGCTGCTCTTGATTGAGTCAATGATAATCCTGTTGAAGCTGAATCATAAATAGGAACCATTATTTGAATTTCAGACGAGGGCACACCTCTGGCAGCAGTCATATTCATAAATTCATCGAAACCAAATTTAACAGGTTGAGGCGAGCCCAGGTTCCCCAACAAATTTTGATGGGCTCTTAAATTAGGCGAACCAATTGCCTTTTTCCAATTATACCCAACCCCTATAGCGTTCCCGGGATAACGCAATGTACTCATTGGAAAATCACTAAAAACAGAGTCAATAGGAGGAATAACAACACCGCTGGAGTCATAATATCCAATCAGACCAGTCGATGAATTTCCCATAAGACTAGTTCTTGAATCGAACGTGATTCCAAACAAGAGCTTTGTGTTGGACATAACATTCGTATGAACATTATTAATGTTAATGGTTGCAACCTGAGCAGGGCAATTCAAAGAATAAAACATTGCAGCCAGGAGTCCAAGTTGAAAAACCCAACCTGATTTTTTTATATTTACCCTAGCTTTCATAATTCGATTACCAATTTATAATTCGCTCTTTCGGTTACCAGTTTACACTTTCGTAAGAGGAAGTCTGATCCACCTCTAAATATCCATCAATCAGGAGATCAGTTCCTCGATGACAATTACGGTTTGGAGAAATCGTAGAATACCGTTGGACCACTGAATGAAACCGGATTTTTACTCCATGTTTCAATGCCATTACGATGTTTTATCACAATATAATAGTTTCCGTTGGGTGGATAATTCCCTCTCACTGCATACCCATTTCTCAGCAGAATTACCGCTTGAGCGCTGATCAATCCAAATGGAGAAACGGATTGATGCAGTTCTATTGTCAGTGAGTCTGTGGCCTCTGCATTCAAACTGATTCCATTATCATATAATGTCGGAATCATATAACCATTCCCGGTATAGAGTCCCTCTATAATCACTTTCACCTGTACAGTCCCCATACCACAACCTTCATCGATGATATTATTACAATTATCGTCAAGTGCGTTAGCGCATTGTTCTGTTACACCGGGGTTCTGTCCCGCTACATTATCATTACAATCACCTTTATTCGTAACATAACCACTGATTGCTGAGCAACTAACGGTATCTATTACCGTACTTCCATAACCATCATTATCACCATCATAATAATAGGTGAGACCATAGGTGCAGGATCCATTACTTTGTGTTGCGAGCGATGAATAATTACAAGCGAGAGGATCGAGGCAACCCGGCACATCAAAAACACTATCGTTAGCAATATTTATAAAATACGTTTCTGCTTTAGTAAAAACATCTGCGGCTACTTCAATAGCAATTTTACGACCGGGAATATCATCAAACGGAGGATGGATACCACCCCATATCCGGGACAAAGAGGATTCATCCGCGGCATCCTGATACGTCGCCCACTGCAAATCAATATCCACACTCGGTCCATTTTCAAAAACCAGAAATTCATCTCCTTCAGCATGAAACACTCCCATTCCGCCCGGGAAATAATTATCGCCGGTGAAGTCGGTCAATATTTCTGCAGCAGCTCTGGAATAGGTAGAATGCCCGGATAAGTAACCCGCAAATGGTGGTGTAACAAAGGATGGACGCTGATAGGGTAACCAGTTTTCAGCGAGTATCCAACCCACGCCTGCTACATCAGTATCTACATTATTTATTGCGGTATGTCCCCGCCAGGCTTTTACTTTTATCTTACCTACATTCACTCCTCCCGCTGCAAGAGGATCTCCGGGATGCACCACTTCTATATAACCGGCTATTAACGGTAAACCGGCAGGGTGATAATTGGAATCAGCAGGATTTGTACTCTGTCCTAACTCAGCCATTGCACGGATAGCAGAAATAGGTCGGGGGGAATCATACCAACCTTTTATTCCCCAGATGGAAACGGCGACATCATGCATAGCGCCACCCAATGCAAAGTATCCTTTCACGCTCCACTCCAAATCATCCAGTACCGGACCGGCCCCCTTGTACTGTTTTGTCTCGAGCGGATGATCTGAAACATAATTGAAAATGGTGAACCAATGTCCGGGAGGTGTTTCAGATTCCGGTCCATCTGCCCAGAACTCGGCCAGGATACGGGCAAAGTCACCCCGCTTAACCATATTAGGTGCATAGGGCAATCCGGTAGCGGGATTTACGGCATGTCCGACATTCGTTGTTCCTCCACCAATCAGATTATAAAATGACGGATAGGCGGAAGCGTTAGCCGGCAATACATTCCGGTTACCCTGTGTTGCAGGAGAGATATCCCACATCGTTGTATCGGCAGGATCGAGATGAGATGACCAAACCGATACCAGTGCATGTCCCCATTGGTATTGCGAAGAGGTTCCTGATCCATCCATCTGAAGTTCAGGAGGAGTGCCGGGGTCATGATAGACTTTATAATTAAATCCATTGCGCTGGTTTACGACCATATCATTTGGCGAGAGTGCGAATGGAACTACCTGTCCCCACTCCGGACTTAAGAAAGGTGGTGTAGCGCCGGGAATTTGATTACCGCTCTGATCAATAAAAAGATCCAGCGTGAGCGGTTGCCAGCGATTCAGATTTGTCATATTCGGATTGCCCGGAACATCTACATTCAGAGGAGGATTGACAGGAGCATAACTCGTATTGGCATAACTATTCTGTTCATTCGAACCGTCCTGTAAACCAAAAGCAATGTAGCAAGCAGCGATATAGTTGCCAAGTGCGCGTGCATCGCCGGAGGCATAGTTAGTTCCGGTGAAGGCTTTATCATAGCCAAATGAATCCATATGAACATCATAAGCCTGCATCAATAACGAAGCTTGTGGTGATCCTGCAAAGCGATGCCTGAGCAACCGGTACGATGCATAACTAATGGCTTTTCGACGGTCACCCTCCACATCTGCCGAAGCAGGAATCCCGGTATATGCGCAGGTATAGGTTCCTACGGTTTTTCCAAGCAGAAATTCTATGGCATTGTTATCATAGGCTGCCCATGCATCCCACATGGCGGAGGAATGATGAAAGAGATTGCGGGCGTGTACGGTAGGTCTTGCAAAATCCTTACGGATGGACGCCAATAATAATTCATTCCACTGGCGGGCGACGTTCAGGTTTAAACTAACGGTAGGGTAAGCCGAAGAGGGCGCACAATTCGGATCAGGGTTTGTAGGACAAGGATCACAGGCATCCGCCAATCCATCCTGATCATAATCTGAAGGAGTAGGAGCAAGTTCACAACTATCGTTCATAAATACGCCGTAGCCTGCACACCAGCCGGACACAAAATCCTTGAGGCCATCGTTGTTGATATCGATCCAGGCAAAGTCATAATTATTATCGGCCCAGGGGTAGATGGTGGATCCATATACATCAACGAACACGCCATTATCGTTACGATAAATCGCCATTCTGCGACTACTGTTACATGGCGGAATATCTACATCCACATCGGCTACACCGATATCGAGATCGCCATCCAAATCCAGGTCGGCAGCATGTACATTACCGCCAAAACCATTTGATGAACCGAAGTTAAGATTGGTTTTAGTGACGGTAAGGCTCACATTGGGAACGAATGCCGTTGTCCTCAATAAATAGTCGGTGCCATCATCCACCACAAAAACATCGAGCTTACCATCCAGATCGAAATCCGCAATTTCAAACATATAGGGTGCGCTGGTCGGAACCAGATTCTGCCAGTTGGTGAAATTCCCTGTTCCATTGTTGAAAAGCACCAATACACCGCGGGCATTCCAGGGTGCCACATTATAGAGTGTAGAATTTTTAACGATATCATTGTCGCCGTCATTATCCATATCTCTGATCTGACAAGCCGTTCCGAATGCTGAATTTCTCAGATTACCTAAACGTACTGCACTTTCATTGGTGAAATAGCCTGTGCCGTTATTGATCAGCAAATAATCCTGCGATACACCTCCCGAACCACTTTGTCTGTAATTGACAAAATAAATATCCATGTGATTATCGCCTGTCACATCACCGCCCCATACAGCACAAAAGCGCACAGGATCTTCTGTTAATGCCGGAAAACGCGTGGAAGACTCATCTATAAAGCCCAGCCAGTTGCCCAATGAATCGGCACCACGGTTTCTGAAATATTGCGGTTGTTGTAAAAAAGTATTTGCAATCACCACATCCTTCCAGTTATCTCCATCAAAATCTCCAACAAAAACATCTCTGGCAAAACTCACCGTGCTAATAAACTCAGGAGCATAAAGCGTTGTTTGATCCGTCAGGATACCGTTGATATTCATCAGCAACAATGTCGACTTTCCGGGTTGTGTAGGACTGGAGAAAGGCTGTTTACGTACTACGATCAAATCCTCTCTTCCGTCATTATTCAGATCAGCCGCCCACATATCTTTTTCTTCACCATCACTTGTTGCCACGGAGGTTACCGTAAGTCTTGTGGTTGAAGCATTCTCCCAACTCAGCCACTGAGAACGGCTTTCCGTAGTTAGAAAAAGCAAGAAGAAAAAAACGAGCGGTTGAAGATGTTTAAATTTTGATGGAAGGGTATAAATGAAAAGATTACCATACGTGTAGTGATGACCGTTGTTTTTCATTTCCGAAGATGATTGAGGGATAAGCCTATTTTCAAATTTATCACTTTGTTTGGGATTGACTCTTAATTTCACCAACGAAAAAACGTCGTTCACCTAATCATGGATAATATTTTTCAGGATGATCCTCCGTCAGCCAATTTTCCGATGCCAGAGGCTAGAAGAATTCTTCAGGAGATTTGGAAGGAAATAAGGAATTAAAAACTATCCCGCTTTCTTTTGAAACCCGGACCAGATTCTCATCACTATCCATCCCATCAAAGCACCAATACTGTTCGCAAGGAAATCCACCCAGTCAGCAATGCGATCACTTAAAATATAGCCTTGATACAATTCAATCAGTCCTCCATAAATGGCCCCGGAAAAAAGAGGAATGCTGAATTGATTTCTGGTCCACCTCGTTTCAACAGGCATTTTAGAAAAACTATAAGTAAAGAGTATTACATATACCGCATAAAAAACGAAATGTGCGACTTTATCCGGTGCGAATAAATCAAAAAGCTGTGGAATGGTAAAAGAAGGTGGTGTAATTGTACTCAGGATAAGAATCAACAAAGCCCAGCTAATGCCGGGCCAGTTATACTTTAGGAATGATTTATTCAGAGAATCAGGCACCGACCAATGCTTTGTAGGCATCAGCACTTAAAAGATCCGCCAATTGTGATGCATCAGAATATTTCACTTTTACCATCCATCCCTCTCCATAAGGATCCTTATTGACCAGTTCAGGTTGCGCTTCTAATTTTGCATTCAGCTCCAGCACTTCTCCGGTTACGGGCATAAAAAGATCAGAGACCGTCTTCACAGCCTCCACAGTTCCGAATATGGATTCTCTGTCTACCGTTTCACCCACTGTTTCAATTTCTACATAAACGATATCACCTAATTCGCCTTGTGCAAAGTCTGTGATACCAATGGTGGCGATGTCACCTTCCACCCTGATCCATTCGTGATCCTTGGTGTACTTAAGTTCTGCTGGAATATTCATAATTTTTATTTGCTCAAAATTAACATTTTCATTGATTACTGCGATAACGAGAATCTGACTTCCACGCCGGTGAGGATATTGGAAGTAGGGAACGATGTGGAAATCACAGGAGTATTTATCGTTTGTTCATAGAAAAGACGAATATTCAATCGTTCATTGACGGCATAGTCCGCCGCTCCTTTGATGGAATAGACATTTAAACCGGCTGTTGGCTGGTTCACACCCTCCAGCAGACGACGGATAATGGTAATATTACGACGCGCTGAAAAATCTGCGGTCAGGTTGAGGCTATTGCTGGAAACCTTTTTCTTACCGGAGATGCCAAAGGGCAAACGGAACTTGGGCATTCTGTAGCCGAATCCCAATACAATTTCATTTCCTTTCACTTCCGTAATCTGAACACCGGCATAGGTCAATGAAACATTGCGGTCGCGACGGAATTCCGCCCTTGTTTGCATGTTGTTTTTCCAGGTAACATCTACTCCTATCAGCGGACCAAATTGTTCGCTCATGGAGATTTGAGCCAGCTCCCGTCGTGGTATAAAGTTTCCGGAGATATCTTTCACAAGCGGGAAAGGGGCATCTACATACGTAATATTTCGCTGGAAGGAGTTCACATTATAGGTCGCTCTATAGCTATGCGAAAGATTTACACTATTGAACAACTTCTTAAACAGCGGCAATTTACTTAAACCGTCGTAGGTAATTCTCCAGTTGGGCAGAGGGATTTTAGGGAACACATTTAAATCAACACCTGTAGGTGACTTCCCGGTATAGGCGGCAAGAAATGCCAGGGCCAATACTTCCTGCTGTACACCACCATATCCGGCGTTATACACTACACCGAAAGTATCAGGATCACCAAAGCCCACCGAATTCGGGTTTTCTGCTGCCAATCGTTCGGAGATAATCTTCCGGAAATCATTGAAATTTTCAAAGGTCTTACTGGAATACGTTGTCTTATCATCTTTCACGAAGGCTGTTCCCCAACCTATCACGGAGATACTGAAGTTACCCGTTTCCGTTACTCCCTGCGATTCGAAACGAGTACCGTTGTATCTGAAAAACTCGGAGTTATTCCTGCTGAACTGCCTGTTCATCGTGAGCTCCACTTTCATGCCTGTGAAGGGTTCTATTGAAGCCCTGCCTGAAAAATTAGAAGAGTACGTTCTTGTCAATGGATTGTTCAGCGTGGAATCGGATGTAATCCATCCATCTCTCACCGCGCGCTCTCTGATATCTTTTTGTGATCCTAAAGTAAATCCATAACCCGGAGAACTGTTGTTCAGATCCTGCCCCAACACGTCAGAGTAATTGACGTAGCCGGGCAATGTAGTACCTGTATTTTCGCTGTAGGTAAATCCAAGCGTCTTCACACCCATAATCATTCTGCCGATGAAGCGAACGGCATCAGGAATCTGACCCGGCTGTTTGATTTTTGGCGGCTTCTTTCCCTTGAGTGAATCCGGAAGCTGTGCTTTCAATGAATCAGGCATTTCACTCTTGATATCCTTTTTTACCTCCGCTTTTGGCTTTGGTGCAGGCTTGGGTTTTGGGGAATTAATTTTCTTTAAAAACGGTATTTTATTATACAGTGTGGTCATGGTGAAATTCCCATTCAACTGTTTTGTATTCGAATTCTGAATGGTATTTCCTGTACGAGGATCTGTGGTGAAGGCTCCGGCAGAATTTCGCAGGAATTGGCCTGCGGTCCAGCTGTAGTTAAATCCGTAACGGGCATTCACTGATATCCAGTCGAGGAGAGGGAATTTATTCAATGGCACCTGATAGGATACATTTCCGGTATGCTGATAGTTCTTATTTCGTCCCAGGAGGAAGTTCTTACCCCAGATATTACTCTGAATAGAATCTCTGTCCTCCTTGGTATCTATTTTTCCTTCCGGCTCATCAACGACAGAGTAGTTATTGGCATTAAAGTCAATTTTGATACTGCGGGTCAGATCCAGTTTGAAGTCATAGAGTCTTCGCATTTCAAAATTCTTATTGAAGAAAGTATCGCGAATGATATCGCTGTAACCGGTATTGTTCCTGAATAATTTCTCCCCGTACATGCGGGTAACATCGGTACGGAAATTTAAACTGGTCGGAATAAGATTCAGGTTGATGTCTTTAATCAGCTTCAGGTGCTTGGACTTCATCGCTTGTGTTTTTGCAAAAGGAGCGATGTATTTAGGAGTAGTATTGTAATTATAACCAATAGCTCCCCGATGGGTTTTTACTAAATCGTATTCAATATTAATATCTCTGTGAAAGATCTCGTCATAGCCGTAGCTGAAATTGAAATTTTCAATATCGTAAACTTTTGGTTTTCCTGTTGCCCCGGCACCTCTGTTCTTTTTAACATTGGTGAAGTTAATGCTCTTGTTCTGGGTATAATCCTGTGAGCGTTTCTTAATTTCTCTCTTTTCCTTTTTACTTTCGGCTTCATCGAGTGA
Source organism: Bacteroidota bacterium (assembly GCA_016713925.1). Taxonomy (NCBI): domain Bacteria; kingdom Pseudomonadati; phylum Bacteroidota; species Bacteroidota bacterium. The sequence continues at coordinate 732,247 of JADJOH010000008.1, read as the reverse complement.
CTTGGTGAAGAGCACGTCCTGATCCAGCGGATCATAAACAGGATTACGGACAATCGTTCCATAGTTCACATACATCGGAATATCCAGATTGGCTTTTGCCGGAAGGAATTTTCCGAGATAGAGGGATGATGTAACGTTGAATGTTGTTTCACTGTTTACCGGTCGTTCACTTACTTTTTGATCCAGTGGTCCGAAGCCGGCTGATTTATGTTGTCCGGCGACAGTAAGATTTCCGATATCTGCCAGTTTCGCATTGACGCGGGCGTTAGCGGCCCAACCTCCTTTCTTACTAAAGTCAGTTAATCGCAATTCATTCACCCAGACTTCACCGCACTTGGGTTGTCCGTCATCACCTCCGGGCGCGAGCGGATCCAGCTTCGGATTACGAATTCCTACCATGATGGATCGCACAGAACTGAGAGAGGGATTACCTCTTACAGTAAACTTTCGGTTAGAGCCACTTTCCAATTCCGAATAGACACTCGTAATATTTAAAGCACCACCGGAATTATCCACCGCTTTATTTCTTCGCAACTTCAGGTCAACAAATTTCTCCAACTCCAGTTCGATGTTATTCGATGTCGGCCAGATCGCATCTGATGCCGTTACGCCCCATCCGGTTACGGTAAGCGGCACTTCATACTCGTAGTAGTTTTCGTTGAAGTCATTACCCATCCGCAGGAATACGCTGAGATCGCCGTTCTTCAATGCATCTTCATCACCACTCGCTTCGGCATGAACAAACATTTTAATCTTTTCATAAAGGCGAAGATCCAGTTCCAGATTTTTAAATGCACCACGTGCATCTCCATCTTCCAGATCACAAACTTTCAATGCGAGTGATTGCTCATTCAAACGTTGTAATACAGTGGAGCCAATATTCACTTCCTGCAAAATGCCGGGAGGAATAACATAGTTCACAGGAGTACGTTTTCCGTTTTCCTCAATATTCACAACAGAAATATCGAAAGTGGCATTGTTAGGATCCGTACCGATAACATCTCCTGTTGATCTTAAATCGTAATTATATTTCCTCCACTCCCCGCGTAATAATTCGAGTCGCGCAAAACGTAATGTCATGGGCTGTTCAAATCCGGTCATGAACATCCGGATAAAACTGATGGTATTGAATCCTTCGATATCCCCAACGCGGGTGATGTTAGGATTTGTTCCATTGATTTCGCGAATAGGTACTTTGAACTGATACCAGGTGATCTGATCGCTATTGCCGTTCGGCAGATTGACGGTACGGGTTACTTTATCGACGATAAAATTCTGTCCGACATTCATCTCTCCCGGACGCAGGGAAACACGATACTGGTAAAACTGTTCGCTGTTCTCCTGATTAAAATCTTTGTTGATATCGGCTACATCAGGAATGGTTGTGGCTGCTGTGGGATAACTTTCCGGAGACTGATTATCGGTGGGCGAGTTTCCTTCTCCATTACTGAACCGCTTGTAACGGTCAAGGATACCCAATCCCTGATTATCATAATCGGTCCCGCGGTAATAATGGTAGTTATCGGAAGAGGGGTCCGTCGTCAGATTCTGATACACCTGCGCCGTAACGATACTCTGCATTTGGTTGAGGTAATCCTGAAAAAATGAACCTTCCAGATCATTCCTCAATCCGTCAAAACCGACATCCTGAAACTGACGTGCATCGGGATTGTTATCAAAGGCGTAAATAATAGGAGGTTGCGTTTGAGGCGTGAATCCCCATACCCCTCTTGTAGCACGACTGGTATCACCATCACTCGGTAATCCATTTTCATACTCGAGCTTTCCATCCTTCAATACATCTTCAGAAATATTACCCAGGTTAAAATAAAGATCTCCTCCACCCTGATTGGTATTCTGCGTATTGCTGTTAAAGGGATCCATCATCCAGAACTGAATGAACTCCACGTTGGCTACATCAAAATCTGTTGTTTCAATACGACGCATTACACCACCCCAGCGGTCTGCAGGATTGGTAAATCTACCGGTAGCAGGATCAATAAATGAAGGATCAGCATCATAATTATACGGTCCACGTTCATCCGGATAGAAGGACATATTGAAAACAGGAAGTACGACGGTCTGACCTTGTGGCGCATCACGGTTCGGGAAGATTTCCTTCTCAGGCACCTGACGCACCAGGTGATTCGAAATTTCATTGTCATCAATATTCGGAGGGGTTACATCCTGAATATCGCGATAGAAGAGCGGATCGATGATATACCAGTTGAATCTTGCCCTGTTTCGGCCATACGCCAGCGTTATACTATCTGCTTCCGGGAATAAGCCATTGTTTGGTGTAGATGCGATGATCCAGCTTCCCACATTTCGCAGGTCGATGGTACTTTGGCTCCCTTCAAAATCGTCCACATATGCCGTACCGTTTTTACCGATCGCCTTATTATTTCCCGGGATAAGATTTGCAAATTCTCCGGCAACCGTGATGTTAGAGGGTTCCTTGGTTGAAATGCCCGGCAGTTTGTCGATCATGCGGGTCAGCCACCGCGACTCCGTTCTCCAGGTTCCATCTACTCCCCAGATCGTATTGGCAATAGGCTCATCACCGATATTTACTTTCTGAGTGATGGGACGTTCATTGAGTCGAAGTAAGGTACCGCCTAATACCAAATCTTTATTCACGGTATAATCAAATCGTGAACCGAAGAGTGTTTTAGATTGAATGCTGAAGAGGGTATTACTTTCGAGTGCGATATTGATCGTTGTACCGGAATTCAAAATACTCTGATTGATGATCTTTACGCGACCGAGGTTATAGTCTACGGTATAATCCACATTCTCTACCAGCTGCGCGCCACCTGCAGTTACCTTTACAGATCCCTGTGGAATGTTGATGGCATTAAGAGGAATATCAGAACCATACTTACTGATATAACTTCCTTTCAGACTAAATTTATTTTTCTCGGCCTGCTGTATCGCGAAAATTCGTGTGGAATCATAGAGGGCCTGATAGACGTAGGGTTCGGCGGAAACGGAATCGGTGAATTTACTTCGCAGATAGGATCCGAATGGTTCACGCACCGGGAAAATAATTCTTCCGTTCGCACTGTTTATCATCACGCCTTCGATAAAGTCAAACTCACCATCCGGACGAGGGTCGTTGTTTGAATTCAGTTTATCCAGGTTAAACAATCTGTTCAGCGGCTTGGCATAAACGTTAGGTTGGGCAGGAGAAGTAGGAATATAATTCAGTCGGTTACCGATGGTGTCCACATAATACAGTACATCCATCTTAAAATCCTTACGGTCGATCTGGAAACCACCGAGGGCATAGATGTTCTTCATCATCAGGTCCCAGGTAGGAAGCTTGGTATTGTTCACACGGCCTTTGATCAGTTTCAGGAACATCACATTGGGTGGTTCAATACCGGTATTGGTCAGGTCACCGACTCTGTACACTTGTCCGCCGATGGTATATTCATAGGCTACAGCCAGTACTTCATTTCCGTTGAGCGCCTGATTTAAGGAGATATATCCCAGACGAGGATTGAAGGTATATTCAGTGGTAGCCAAACGACGTGCATTCTGTACCACCTCGTAATCACGGGAAGGACTTAACTGAGTGATACTCGCAATTTCATTCTGAACCTGGGTTACATTACGCAAATTCGGAATTGCATTTAACTGATCATAAAGTGTATTGCTAGAATCATCAGGATATGGCGAATTTGACAATGGACTAATATAGTCGGTATTAAAAAAATTCTTTTCCCCCAGATCCATCGTTGCAAGAATTGTACGGGTATTATCCGTACTGTTATTCCGGTTGGTCACCCAAACTTCGATACGGGTGATGGCGACGAGGGAGTTAATGAAAGGCAGATCGGCAAGTGAGATATCATACTGATCTTTAAAGTATCCTCCCACAAAATAATGTTTGTTCACTTCATACTGATCACAGGGGATATCGAACTTCGTGGTAGTGGCACCGCCCTTCACTTCGATATTCGAGGCCTGCCCTCTTTGTTGAGAAAGCAAACTGGTGACCATAAGGCGACCAAAACGCAATTGTGTCTTTATTCCGAATAAACTCTGACTACCCTGAATCAACTGACTATTCAGCGGAAGACTTACGTTACCGGCTTCTATCTTCTGAATAATCTCGTCTTCATAACCGGTATACTCCAGTTTCATCTGGTTCTCAAAATCAAAACTGGCTTGTGTATTATAATTGGTGGTAATCTTCAGCTTCTCACCGATATTACCAATCACATTCATTTGAATCTGCTCACGAAAATCGAAAGTGGTAATACGACGCTGACGCTCGGGCAGGGTCGGGTTATCATAGCGGCTGATATTTAATCCGAAGGCGAGGGAAGCAGATCCCTGCGGGCGAATATCGATGGTATTTCCTCCGAAAATTCTGTTAAAGGCTTCTCCACCCACATAAATTCTGGGCGAGCCCCCTTTCCGTTTATCGAGGTTATCAGAATTTGCTTTTTGTTTCCAGTAGTTCTTCGTGCTTTTCTCAAACTCCGCTTCCTTAAACTCCTCAAAAGTCATGTAGCTGGGGCTTCTGAAAAACTCATCCCCTATTTTCTCAGAAATATCGTATTGACGTTCATCGGGATTATACTGGATCGTCGTTTGAATATTCGAGGGGTCACTCATATACAAAGGGCTGGATGGAGCCTGCGAGTTATAAGGATCCGCCCAGCGATCTTCGAAAGGGTAGGGTAAAATGATGTTTGTTGTATCCGAATCACCGGGAACCAGCAAGGGCATTGACGGGAAAACATCTATCACCGATTCCGGACCTGTTGCCCATACCATGGTCATCAGCGAGCAGAAATAAAATGCAAGAATTGAATACGAACGGAAACGCTTCAACAGTCAGGTGGGTTATTAGGTAATAAATACAGGCGGCCAAAAATAGCACAAAACCTGCAAGAACCGAATCCTACAGAGATTCCATTCTGAAAGGTTTAACGAGCATAGAAATCAAATGTTTCAGAGGTAACTTAAAGCCACCTTAATTATATCCTCCACTTTGGAGTCTGAACCCAATGATTTCGAAGCTTGTAAGATAGCTTTTTCAGCATTAACACGGGCAAATCCCAGCGTTAACAGAGCACTTAACGCCTCATTACTCTCTGTATTGTGTCCTCCGGAAGAATTAATAATTACTTCCTGCTGGCCCTTTTTCATCTTATCCTGGAGGTCAACTACAATCCTTTGAGCGGTTTTGGCGCCAATCCCCTTTACTTTCTGCAGGCTGATGATATCACCGGAGGCGATCACATTTCGCAATTGTCCGGCCGTCATCGAAGAGAGAACAATTCGTGCCGTTGAAGCTCCTACTCCACTGACATTCAATAGCTCCCTGAACATATAACGCTCCCCTTCCTCCGCAAATCCAAACAGGAGCTGTGCATCCTCCCGTACCACATGATGTGCAAAAAGCCGAAAGGTAGACTTGTCCTTTAATTGTCCATAAGTATGCAGGGAGATTTGCAAATGATAGCCAACGCCACCACATTCGATGGTCACAGCAGTTGGGTCTAACGAAGCGATTTTTCCATTAAAGTAATCGGACATGGGGCAAAGTTAAAAGTTTATTGATGCCAATTTTCTGCTTCTTGACGCTTGCTGCTTGCCACTTGCTGCTTGACAATTTGTTAAATATCTTGATGCATCATCTTGTTTAGCGTCTTGGTTTTCCAACCTGTAGCCGCGTTTCATGTTGTGGTTTTCCAACCTTTAGCCGCGTTTCATGTTGTGGTTTTCCAACCTGTAGCCGCGTTTCATGAAACGCGGCTACAGGTTGGAAATACCCGAATACACTATAAATTTATTGGATTTTTTTCTACCTTCCCCTAATTTCGGTTGAGAAATCAATGTAGAAAAAGAGGATTGCAAACGAAAGAGCGCACCTGAAAGAAAAACCATAAGTTGACAAATAATTGACCTGATTAAATAAATTAAAAATAAACTTTGTACTTATTCAGTTGACGATATGCTTCTACGTTTATTGCTTTTAATTCTCTTAATAGCCACACCGGCAATGAGTGGTGCTCAGAACCTTTTTCCAAATCCGGGTTTTGAATTATTTAGTCAATGTCCTACTTATACTTCTCAAATCAATCGCTGTACGGGTTGGGATTCGGCGGTGGGTACCGCTGACTTTTATCATTGCGGATATTATGCTCCAACTACCCTTGGTGTTTATGGTGTGCCAAGAACGGGCTCAGGGGTGATTGGTCTGGTTTGCGCTGCACCTTTTATTTTCAATCCCGGTCAGGATTGGTATGGAGAAACTTTTAAAGGGATGTTGACACAAACGCTGATTCCGGGAGCAAGATATCGTGTTACTTCGCATTGGTTGCAACCTACTACCAACCTTCCTCCACCTTCGATGAATTGTTTTTCATTAGGATTTTATTTCTTCAAATCTATCCATCCGCCGAATGCACCGTTGCGGGGTTGTGCAACATTCCGGCCACAGGTTCAAATTGACCCGAGCTTGGTTCCGGTCAGCAGTTATGCTGATTTCACCATCGACTTCACTGCAGATAGCTGTTACGATGCGGTGATGATCGGAATCTTCTGTAATGACAGCACCACCACACCAACGTGTTTGCAAGTGGGGGAGACGGATTATTTTAATGTAGATGATATTAGTCTCACAAAAATCGCTGATCCTCCACCGGGGATTAGTGGATTTACAGCAAACGAACTGGAAATTTGCGAAAATGAATGCCTCAATTTTCAAGACATATCTTCCATTGACCGTTATTACAGAACCTGGTATTTCGAGGGCGCGGATACGCCACAGTCAAACGATAGTTCTCCGGCGAACATTTGTTACGCCAATGCGGGGAGATATGATGTTACACTCGTCACTCTTTATGAATGCGGACGTGATTCCATTGTAAAAGAAGATTACATCAGCGTTTTAGCTCCTCCCACAGCGGAAATTATTGCTGACACCACTGTTGTTTGCTTCGGTGTAGAAAAAATGCTGGAATCGGTAAGCAATAGTCCTGTGATTTGGTCGACCGGTGAGAGCACTTCTTCCATCATCATCCGCACTCCCGGAATGTATATAGTGAAAGCAGAAAATGAATGTGGACTTGCAACGGATACACTAGCTGTAGAATTTGAAAAATGTCCTTGTGAGGTATGGCTACCCAACGCATTTACACCCAATAGCGATTCTAAAAACGAAACTTTTGGTGCGATCAGCGACTGTATTTTAAAATTGTACAAATTATCCATTTACAACCGCTGGGGACAGGAAGTTTACCAATCGGCGTCGTTAGCAGATAACTGGGATGGCAGATACAACGGACAAGACGCACCGGAAGGCATTTACATAGCCAAACTTCATTATGAAGGCTATGACGAAGACCGTATCCGCGAAAAAGAAATCAGACAAATCATACATTTGTTGCGTTAATCAAAGAAATCTAATCTTTTATTCAATAACATTATATGATATAAATACAAAATACGAAATTCTACGAAAGTACGAATTGCGAAATTTTGCGGATTGCGAAACATTCTTGGAGGGGGTACGAAAGTTTATTCATTGAACCGACCACGCCTGATTTCGTGACCTAATCAACCCATTTTCAAATCATCAAATTTTCAAATTAATCAGTGTTTTATTTTTTCTTTTTTCGAAATTTCCTGATGAGATTGACGGGCTTGTGCATCTGCAACGGCGATGGTCACCATATTCACGATTTCGCGAACGGAAGATCCCAGTTGAAGAATATGCACCGGCTTTTTAAGACCAAGTAAAATCGGACCTATGGCTTCTGCTCCGCCCATGGTTTGCATCAATTTATAGGCAATATTACCGGCATCCAGGTTGGGAAATATCAATGTATTTGCACCGATACCGGCCAGATCACTAAACGGATAATTGTCCTTCAGCATAGTAGGATTGAAAGCAAAATTGGCTTGTATTTCACCATCCACGAGTAAATCAGGGTGCTTAGCATGAAGTATTTCTACTGCCCTGCGCATTTTCATAGCGCTCTCTGTATTAGAGGATCCGAAATTAGAATAAGAAAGAAGTGCGATACGGGGAGCAATATTAAATTGACGTACAGCCTTCGCCGTTAGCAATGTGATTTCAACAATATCTTCCGCAGTGGGGTCAATATTTATAGTGGTATCAGCAAAAAACACGGGACCATCCTTAGTAATCATGATATACATCCCTGCCACTTTGTCCACACCGGATTCTGTCCCGATAATGCGCAAAGCCGGTTTAATGGTGTCCACATAATTACGTGTAAGGCCTGAAATCATTGCATCTGCCTGTCCGGTTTCCACCATCATTGCACCATAATAATTCCGCTCCTGCATAATTTTCTTGGCTTCGTAGAGGGTATAACCACGACGCTTTCTTTTCTCAAAGAATATTCTTCCGAATTCTTCCAGCGTTTGGTTTTCCTCGCGGGGATCTATCACCGTGATATCACTAATCCGCAGGCTATGCTCTTCGATGAGTCGTTGAATCTTCACTTTATTTCCAAGCAAAATAGGAATAGCAATACCCTCTTCCCGGACTACCTGAGCGGTTTTAAGAATTTTATAGGTATCGGCATCTGCAAAAACCACACGCTTGGGATTTTGTTTCGCCTTACTGGTAATCACGCGAATCAGCTTATTATCGAGGCCGAGACGTTTCTTCAATTCGTTCTCATAGGCCTCCCAGTTAGTAATCGGTTTCTGAGCGACGCCTGAACTAATTGCTGCTTTGGCAACTGCCGGGGCCACTGTATGAATCAAACGTGGATCGAGTGGTTTGGGAATAATATAATCACGACCGAAAGTGATATTTTTTTGATTGTAGGCCAGGTTGACAATTTCAGGGACCGGTTCTCTCGCCAGTTGAGCGATAGCATGCACCGCAGCAAGTTTCATTGCCTCATTGATCTGAGTGGCCCGTACATCGAGTGCTCCACGAAATATAAAAGGAAAGCCGATCACATTATTCACCTGATTGGGATAATCGGAACGACCTGTAGCCATAATAATATCCGGACGGGCGGCAACAGCTTCCTCATAGGTAATTTCAGGATCAGGATTCGCCATGGCAAATACGATCGGATCAGCCGCCATGCTTCGGATATGATCCCCATTCAATATATTTCCTTTAGATAAGCCCACAAATAAATCGGCATTCACCAACGCTTCTTCCAGGGTATGAATATCTCTACGCGTTGCAAAACGGACTTTATTTATATCCAGATTTTCTCTGTCGTGACGGATCACACCCGTGCTATCTAACATTACGATATTCTCCAGCTTAGCACCAAGCGAAACAAATAGTGCAGTACAGGAAATCGCAGAAGCACCGGCGCCATTCACTACGAAGCGAACTTCATCAATTTTTTTTCCTGCCAATTCCAATGCATTAATAACGGCAGCACCTGAAATGATCGCCGTTCCATGCTGATCATCGTGCATCACCGGAATCTTCAACTCCTCCTTCAGGCGACGTTCAATTTCGAAACATTCCGGAGCTTTAATATCTTCCAGATTAATACCACCGAAAGTCGGGCTAATTGCCTTCACGGTTTTAACAAAATCGTCGACGTTCGTTTGGTTAATTTCGATATCAAAAACATCTATGTCAGCAAATATTTTAAAGAGAAGACCTTTTCCCTCCATCACCGGTTTCGACGCTTCAGGACCAATGTTTCCAAGACCGAGTACTGCGGTGCCATTGGAAATTACAGCTACGAGGTTTCCTTTGGCGGTGTACTTATAAACGCTTTCCGGATTCTTTTCAATTTCGAGGCAGGGCACAGCTACGCCCGGCGAATACGCTAAGGCGAGATCACGCTGAGTACTGGTCGGCTTAGTAGGAACTACTTCTATTTTACCCGGGCGACCCAACGAATGATAGTCGAGTGCTTCCTGATGGTTATCTGGCATAACTTAATGATTTAACCACCTCTGCTTTCTAAATTTATAAAGGTGGAGGGTTATTGTTTGGTATTGCAAATTTAATGAAATAAGTATGTCCTCGAAAGAAAAAACAACTCCTGATCACTGACATTAATCAAAAAAGGGGCCATCCAGCCCCTTTTTCGTATAGTGATAACCGTTAGATTATTGATGATTTACAACCAGACGACAACTGTCTTTGGCCTTGCCATTACTGATATAAGACACCATATATACTCCTGCTTTAAGATCAGAAGTATTCATAACCAATGTACCTGATTTTCCGGGGACATCCATACTTTTTACTATCGACCCAAGCATATTGAAAACGATCAGTTTATCATTCTGATCATTGCTTTGCAGATTGAAAGAGAAAACTGTAAATGCATCGGCCGGGTTTTGTAAAGGTTTGGATAAACCATATACCTGCTGATTTTCATTCAAGGAAGTGGTAAAATTCCATCCCAGATCAACACCAACAGAATCAGCTGGATTATTGGTATCACTGAAACGGAAATGAATAGAGGTATATCCGAAATTACCAAGTGGTCGGACAGTTGCTTTGAAAGACTGATCTATTGTACTGCCGGGAATGATATCATTTCCATTTGAAAAATCAGTTCCGGGAGGATAACATAATCCGGTAGCTCCTGTACCAAAACAAAAGAATTCAGAATGACCTGTTGCGAGCACATTCAGAAATCTATCCACTTTCACTTGCTTGGAGACACTGGTGGTATTCTCTATATAAACATGCGAATCAACATCCACCCATGGATCACTGATTACAGTGATGGGAGTAACGTTACTAAGATTAAATGATTGACCTGATACCGAATGAACGTTCAGTAATGCAATACAACTCATCACTAAGATTGTAAATTTCTTCATATCTAATTCTTTTTTATTGTGCTTAGGAGGGTTAAAGATATAAAAAAAATTCATTTAACAGGATACCAGTATCCTTTCTTGCAGAATTTTTACAAATCCATTTAAAATCAACGTTCTGATGGTCATTTATCGGGGGAAGAACCTAACTTCCTTCACCACTACATATTGTATATCAAAGATTTAGCTACTATTTTCAGATAAAAGCCAACCTACTACTTCAAAGTCAAATCCCCCATTATGTTTTGCTTTACAATGACTTTTGGCTTTTCGATCAGCCTTAAGCACGGGAATAAATACCAAAACACCCATTCAACCCCCTAATTTAAGGGATCATACAAAAGATCCGATTTCATCCTATTAGCGAAATGATGATTCTATGAAATGCGATAAAGGAATTTAGAAATGATGATAATTTTCGTACTTTTGAACAACTAACATTCTTATTTAAACCTCCAATATGAAAAACGCAATTCTTGTTATTGTATTACTATTAACTTTTTCAAACCTTCAGGCACAGGACACAAAAAAATCTGATATCCCTGTCGTTACCATCAAAGATATAGACGGAAAACCATTTAGTACGGCGGAACTTAAAAATGAAGGCAAACCCATGATCGTTGATTTTTGGGCTACCTGGTGCAAGCCTTGTGTTGCCTCCCTGAATGGCATGAATGAAAATTATGCACAATGGCAGGAAGAAACAGGGGTGAAAATTTATGCCATTTCAATAGATGATACCCGTACGATGAGTTCTGTGGCTCCCTTTGTAGCAGGAAAAGGTTGGGAATTTGATATATTTCTTGACTCCAATTCCGACTTCAGAAGAGCGATGAACGTTAACAATGTTCCTCATACTTTCTTAATTGACGGACAAGGAAAGATCGTTTCACAAAGAAATACTTATGCTCCCGGTGACGAAGAAAAAATGTACGAAGAGCTGAAAAAATTGTCCGGCAAATAATTCATTCCAACTATTTAGAAAGGGTCTGTCACTTGATGGACCCTTTTCTTATTACATGCCCTTTCTATCCCCTTCCTTATACTCCACGTTATTAGTATATAAATAACGATAAATCCTTTTATATCAATCACTTTCTTTACCATGGTTCCCAATGGCATGTTCGCATTTTCAAAGGAAGGAAGGATTGCCAGCCCATAAAATATTGACACGAATCAGCTCCGGATACGAAGATTTAAATTATTTTAGCCTTCCTCAAATAGCCAACCGTCTTCTATGTTCCTCCAACGATTCCGACTGATTACCTCCTCTATCCTATTCCTCCTGATTTTCAGTCCGGGCATCCAGGCACAACAAGCGTTAAACTCCGGAAATTTCTCCGGTTATTTTGAAGCGAACGGTCAATATTACGAAGCAGATTCGGCGATTGATGCGCCGGAGGTACGCGAAAAATGGCTGAACAATGGTTTCATGAGTCTTAGTTATAACTATGGCAGCCTTAGCGCCGGCATTCGCTATGAAAGTTATCTCAACACCTTACTGGGATTTGACCCCAGCTATAAAGGGAATGGTATCACGAACAGATATATCACCTATACGAATGACATCCTGAGCGTGACAGCAGGTAATTTTTATGAGCAATTCGGCAGTGGGCTTGTGTTTCGCTCTTACTGGGAACCTAACCTTGGACTCGACAATTCAATGGATGGATTAAGAGCTGTCTTCACCCCAAAGCCCGGTATTACTTTAAAAGGAGTGATCGGTCGCCAGCGGGATTTCTTCACCTATCCGGAGAATGTGGTGAGAGGAGTGGACGGAGATATTCAGATCAATGATGCGATTCCGTTTTTATCAGGAATGAAATTGCGGATAGGCCTTGGCGGTAGCTTTGTCAGCAAGTTTCAGAAAGACGATAAGCCTTCACTCATCCTCCCCGAAAATGTGGGTGCTTATGCCGGACGAATCAATCTCCGCTATGGTAAACTCGCCTTTGATGCGGAGTATGCCTATAAAATCAATGACCCTTCTCAAGCCAATCTCTTTACCTATAACTACGGGGAAGCACTCTTTGCCAATTTGACGTATACGCAAAAAGGATTGGGCATTCGTCTCAGCGCGAAACGTGTGGACAATATGGATTATCGTTCGGACCGGGGGTAACCGGGACACGATTACTCATCAACTATCTCCCGGCTGTAAACCGTCAGCAAACCTATCGACTGGCCACACTATATCCTTACGCTACGCAGGCGCTGGGCGAGATGGGTGGATCTACAGAAATCTACTATACCTTTAAGCCTAAGTCTGCTCTCGGTGGAGAATATGGCACCACCATCATGACCAACTTTGCAGGAGTCAGTGATATTGACAGAAAAAATCTTGATGATACGCTCGGCTACGTTTCTGATTTTACAACGATAGGTGATGATCGCTTTTATCAGGAAGTCACCTTTGAAGTCACAAAAAAATTATCGAAGAAAAGTAAGGTGATCGTCAGCTACCTCTATCAGATTTATGACCGGGTGAAAATTGAAGGCAAAATCGCCGAGAAGCAAGTCACCTCTCATTTAGGGGTGATTGAGTACACCTATAAGTTCTCCTCTACCAACAGTATTCGTTTTGATCTGGAACATTTGTACACGGAGCAAGACCGTGGAAGCTGGGCGATGGCTTTAGTGGAGTTCAATATGGCCCCACACTGGACACTCACGGTCTTTGACGAATGGAATTATGGAAACGATGACAGCAAAAAAAGATTCCATTATTTCAATGGCAGCGTTAACTATGTGAAAGGTGGCACCCGCTTAAGCTTATCATGGGCTCGTCAACGTGCTGGTTTGCTTTGTGTAGGTGGTGTCTGCCGCTTTGTACCTGCCAGTAACGGACTTGCACTAACCGTCAGCAGTCGCTTTTAATTCTTGCAAAAAACATCTGTTCATCCTTACCTTTGAATTTAAGAAAAAATATACAACATGAAACTTCATCAACTGGCCCTCTCCGCAATAACTGCTCTATTGATTTCAGGGTGTGATAAAATAGAAGGCCCCTATGGTACGAATAACGGAGGAGGTCCGATAGGCGGAGATACCATCGTTCAAAATGTGTTGCTGGAAGATTTCACCGGACATACTTGTCAGGCTTGCCCGAATGCACACCGTGAAGCGACAAGGCTCCATGATATATATGGCGACCGATTAATTATTCTGGCCTTACATGCTGATTTCTGGGCCGACCCGTACCCCGCAGGAGCGCCCTATTTTACTTATGATTTTCGTAATCCAACCGCCACTGCCATTGCTACCGACTTCAACGTGATCGGACAACCTTTCCCGAAAGGAATGGTTCACCGAATGCTGAATCCGGGTACCAGCGATCAACTTATTCTCGACTGGGCAGGATGGGAAAGCAAGGTGGACCAATGGATCAATACTGTAGCAAAAGCCGGAATAGAAATCAGTACATCTTACGACAACGGCACTAAGAATATTACAGCAGATATCGATTTAAAAGTAGTCAGTGATCTCACAGACCCTGTTAGTCTGGCTGTTTACTTTGTAGAAGACAGCATTGTCAACTGGCAAAAAGATGGTTCTACCAATGTACAAAACTACATCCATCGGCATGTGTTGAGAGGTTCTTTAAACGGAACTTATGGCGAAGATCTGGGCCCTTTAACAGCAGGAACGGAGCTGACGAAAAGTTATACCGGACAGCTTATCCCTGCAGATGCAGATGCAGCACATATTTACATTGTTGCCATCCTGACTAACAACGTAACGAAGGAAGTGATCCAGGTAGAAGAGGTCAAACTTCAATAAATGAATTAATGCAACGGACAGCGTTTTACATCATCAACGGAATCACGCTGTACAGAATTGTTAGTGCTTTTCTACTCTTCTATCTCATTTACGCCGGACATCCGGAAATATTCAAATGGTTGTTGGCCGTCAGTTTTTTTACGGACTTAATTGACGGATATCTTGCCCGAAAATTCCAGGTCACAAGTGTTGCGGGATCTTTTCTGGATTCCATCGGTGATGATTTAACTGTACTTGCGGGAATGGCAGGAATGTATTTCTTTAAACATGAATTCCTCATTGAACAGCGCTATATCCTGCTTACGCTGCTTGGTTTTTTCTTCCTGCAGATTGGCGCATCGTTGATTCGCTATAAAAAGATCTCCAGCTTCCATACACTTTTAGCGAAACTGGCTGCGATACTTCAAGGTAGTTTTATGATTCTTTTATTTCTCTTACCGGAACCCATTTACCCTCTTTTTTACGCAGCAGCATTAGTAACATTCCTTGACCTGGTTGAAGAAATAATTCTGGTATTTATACTGCGGGAATGGAAAATAAATGTGAAAGGAATTTACTGGGTATTAAAGAATAAAAAATCATCTTTACCGGACAGTCAATAACCTCAACACAGAAGCACTTTTTCCCGAATATGTATACAGGATTCATTTCAACTTCCCTGATACAGATCAATTCCAGAATTAATACCAGTCATGAATTGCTAAAGAAACAGGGTTTAATTTAGACCTGCTTTAGAAAATGCATATATCCAAAGAAAACATAATATTTAACATCAACGATAGTAATATCGAAGGCCATCTATGTATCCCGGAAGGATCTCAATCATTGGTTATCTTTTCACATGGAAGTGGTAGCAGTCGTTTCAGCCCAAGAAATAATTTCATCGCTGAAATATTGAACAAGGCAGGTATATCTACTTTTCTCCCTGATTTATTAACCCCTGAAGAAGATGAAAACGAAGACAACAGATTCGATATTGAATTACTGACATCACGATTGACAGAGATAACAACAATGATATTGAAGCATTCAAAACTAAAGAATTTTCTAACCGGATACTTCGGAGCAAGTACAGGAGCAGCATCGGCTTTGAAAGCATCCGTTGGATTAAACAATTGTATCAAAGCTATTGTGTCAAGGGGTGGTCGTCCGGATCTGGTACCTGAAATTTTCACACAAGTAACTGCACCCACATTGCTTATTGTTGGTGAAAGGGACATTGAAGTTCTAAGATTAAATGATCAGGTATTTCAGTCATTAAAATGTACAAAAAAACTTTCCATTATCCCTGGCGCTACGCATCTCTTTGAAGAAGCCGGCACTTTGGAGCAGGTAGGAAAAATAGCGTGCGATTGGTATAAAAAACACTTGTAGGTGAATCGACTAAAAAACATAACCCATGTTTATTGACCGGAGAGATGCTGCTGTCCAACTTAGTAAGGAACTTGTATCATATAGAGATTGCAACGGAATTGTTATCGCTATACCCAGAGGAGGAGTGCCGTTGGGTTACATTATCGCACATGCTCTACACCTTCCGCTGGAAATATTTCTTTCAAAGAAAATCGGACATCCCATGAATCGGGAATATGCTATTGGTTCAGTAACCTTATCGGGAATAACCACTGATCCACATTTCACAGATGTTGATCCGGAATACATCATAGAAGAAGGAAGGAGAATACAGGAAGAAATCAGTCGACGTTATGCATTGTTTACCGGAAAAACGTACTCTCCGAATGTGAAAGGTAAAATTATTATTCTGGTGGATGATGGTATTGCAACCGGTAAAACCTTGATGGCCGCTGTCTGCGATCTAAGAAAGATGAATCCCTTGAAAATTGTAATTGCCATTCCTGTTGCTCCACCTGAAGCAGCTGAGAAATTTAAAACAATAGCTGATGAATACATTTGCCTGTTAGAACCGGATAACTTCGAAGGTGTTGGACAATTTTATAATAACTTCAGTGAAGTTACCGATGACGAGGTGTTATCCATTCTAAATAAATCAAGAAGGGAGCATTAATAATAAATCTCTGACCTCCTTATCTACACATCTTAGCGATTAACATTTGGTTGTTCATTTCTTTGAAGAATAAATTTCCGTTTTTACTTTTCCAACCCTACATTTGCTTCCGGACATTCAAAATTTATTAAGTATTCGTCCCGATTTTATAAAGTGAACAACTAGTGCAAGGCAGGAATAACAGAACCCTTACTGTGAACATGCCTTCTGCAAAAGAAAGCTGAAATCTTATTCCAATTAGTGTACTGTATCCATTGGATGCAGTGCGCAGTAAATCTTCGCCGGAAAAATCCGTACAGGGTATTGAAATGACTATACATCAAACTTTATAAAAAACCATTTAATCCATTAATTATGAAAACAGCAATAGTAATGTTTGTACTGGCAATGATCCAACTCTCAACAATCACCATGAACGGACAACCTCCTCCTGATTTCACGCACAAACTCAAAATCAAAATCAAAATTGCAAAGGAAGAAAGTGACTGCAAAAACGGATTGGGAGTTTGCATCAATTTAATACCATACACACGTATAGTCACTGCATTCCTATGCGAAATAAATGGAAAAGATCATTTATACCTTCAACGTGAAGGTATGGATGAAGAATTGTCAAACGAACTATCCACTGCTGCCTTATTTCCAATTCCGCATGACGTGGAATACGAGAATGAATCACCATTAAGGTCGGGAGTTGCCGGAACCATAACATTCATAGGCGGGAACTACCCGATTATCATACAAGACGAATACTTTCTAATCCCAATAAAAATAAAATATGAATAAGCCCGACAAGCCCGCTACACGAGTAACAGTAATATCGGTGCAGGGATAGATCAAAAACACCGGTTCATGAAAGACATAGTGTCCGACATTGAACGGCAAGGTAACCGCCTAAACGTTACAAGAAACAATCAATTCATTCACTTAAAAAGTCAAAAAATGAAAACACCCGTAACCAACACCTTTAATGCAAAACTATTTTTAATCGGGATCTTTATGATCACCACCCTGCAATCCATTTCTCAAACCAATGAAAGAATTCGCGTCATCTTCGGCACACGATCCCGGCCTTCCGCCGATGGCAAAGGTTGTGAAGGAGACAAAGGAACTTGTTTCATCTTCAACACTAAAGATAAAGTAATGAGTGACGTGGGTGTTGCAGAAGTATCGGAAGTGAATGGACGAATCAATTTTAATATCGTTCAGGATCCATCTCCCGCGGGTCCGGAAGAAAATGTATTCTATGTACATGAAGATAAAGTTCTTCCAACTGAAACGGCAAGAGAACTGGGCTATGAAAGTGTCATTATCAAAAGAGGAGAATATCCACTGGACAAAAGAAAAAACAGGTTGGGTACTGTACAGTTAATCGCCATATTTAAATAATATCTAACACATCCAAGGCCGGCAGGCAAGTAGCTTCCTGCCGGCTTTAAATAAAATTGAGTATGAAAAATCCGAATTGCTATTCCATGAAATCGACAACATTGCTCCTCTTAACCTGCTTTCTGTTCAGCTCCTGCAGCTTCATCGCGAAAGAACTCGTAGGATTCAGGAGTTACCAGGTGCTCTCTGAAAAGAAACATAAACGATTACTCCGGAAAATGGGAGCGTCTTATGAACATGCCTTCCTGATTGACACCAACTATATCAACTATCTTAATCTGGAGGACACTGTGAACAGTAGATTACAAAAGAAAAATCATGCTCAACCGATTCAGGCCCTTTACTTCGGACATCAACCTTATCCCGAGGCCTGGTTCATCAATTGCTATGCACCCGGAATTCCGAATCTGAACTGGAATATAGATAATGCCTTTGGCACTTTCCCACCAAAATCACCGGTGCCTCTTGATTCACTCCTCTCCTTTCAACAACTTTTCGGACTTACGATACCGTTAGCAGGAAATTCTATCCCCGACAACAGCCTTGCCACTCCCTATACTGTTGTCATTATCTGGAACCGGTTTATATTCAGACAATCCAAAAGACTTAATAAATACGTGCAACAAAACTTAAAAAACAGCGGTGTCCCCTATCGGATTTTCTACATCAACAATGACAACATCTTTGCCTTCGCCGAAATGGAAAAGCAATAAATCTGTTTCACCCTAAACCGATCCCGTAAGATCGCTTTTCGAAAAACAGTTCATACGAATACTTCTATTGTACATTCTATTCAAAAAAATATTTCACAAACTCATTTCAATAAAACACTTTAAAAAACATCATCATGAAAAAAACATTCTTCTTATTAACTCTTGTATTATCTGGTATTTTCAATGACACTTACGCACAGATTGAAAAACCCTTAAGACTTACTGTGACATTCAACTTCAATATTGCCGCTCCCCGACAAGACTGCAATAGTGGATTTGGTTTATGCTTCACCGGCGTCTCGTTAAAAGTCAGGGAGGTAAACGCCGGCCTCACAATAGTTGGTAATACACTTAACATCTATATCAGCCGCGCACAAATTGATCCACAACTCGAAAATGAATTAATGGGGCTGAGTGCATTCCCCATTGTAGCCGGCACCATCATCCCTCTGGAGATCGCCCGCAAAGCAGGACTGCATGATGAAATTGCGTTGGTACCCGGACAGTATCCGATGCTCATTACTGAGGAGTATTTCATTATTCCTTGTCGGATGGAGGAATGATGCAGTACTTGTAATGACTTTTTTATTCCTATTCAGCCTACTTATCTTATGAAATGCGATACTCTGAAGCTTGTTGATTGGCAGTAAAATTAATGCAACCCGGCATATAAACAATTGTTAATCCAATGATTACAGATAGCTAGCTCTATATATACTGCGTATAGCAACTTTTTGTATACCATATGCTAAATTCTCATTACATTTGATATACGGTCATGAAACAACGGATTGTTATTCTTCTTTTTATTTTGCTAAGTTCTATTAGCACATCCATCGTGGCTCAAGGATTCAAGTCTGAACTTTTGGGAAATATTGGTGCCTCTCATTGCATTTTAGTAGATGGAGATACGGCATGGCTTGGAATGCAGAACGGCATTCTCAGGATAAATTTAATCAATCATAATGTCAAATGGTATAGCACCAACGAATTAGATTTCCGATCAAATATATTTGTCAATATCAAAAAAGACAAAAAAGGGAACATTTGGTTTATTAATAATCAAGGGCAAGTATTTGAATACAACCATCAAACTTTTATTTCCAGAGATAACGGAACCAAATTTTTAAATATTCAAGATCAGCGGAACTCATTTTTAGAAGTAGATCAAATTGGAAATATCTATCATTTCAGACATAATGAAAATCATGACTTTGTTCCTGACACATTTAAGATTGTTGTTCGGGACTCTACCTCCCTTTCTATTTATAACTCACCGGATCTACTTAAAAAATCTTGTTTCGCAGCAGACAGTTTGGGAGTATATATTTTAGCTGACTCTTTAAATGGTCGGACAATTAAGCATTTCCAGAATGGGGTATTTAATCGGAGTTTTCCTGTTTATCGTGCATCTGTTGTTCCCGGTTCTGGTTCCTACTTTCAGCATGATTATAGTAATATTTTCTTATTAGACACAATGATTTATTATTACAATTTTTTTAGTCACGTTGGATCAATTGTGTATTATTCCAATGTATTGTTACGATACACTATTAGTGGGACATTTATAGATTCAGTAAATTTTTCACCTGTTGCCGAAAAAAAATGTCCGGTATTAAATCCAAAAACTAATGAGGTCTATTTGTTATCGCGAAGACCTTCCGATCCTCACCTTAAAATAGATTCCACAGGTTCAATCCAAACATTAACCACTTTTTCAAATATTCCAATTGGGATTTCGACGGCTCATTTTGATGAAGTGGGAAACCTTTTTGTACTTTATCCAAATAGTATCTATAATTCTTCATTTAATTCTTTTTTATCAAAAATTGATACGAATGGAGTTCAAACATTTTATCAACTTCCTTATCCTTTGAATAAAGCTTCTTTCTATCAGCAAATTTATCCAATGTATGATTCAAGTATTTTAACTTATAACTCCTATACTCAAAAAGCTATTTTATATGATGGTGTATCTGTGTCAGACTTTGCTACTGTAACTAACAATTTTGTAATAGACTCAGGAAATACGATGTTTTTTATAAGAAACGACTCTATTATTAAATATAAAAACGGATTAATTTTATTAAAAACCAAACTGCCATTCACTTATTCCTATAATGTCGAGTTAGTTTACGAAGGTGGTGATTCTCTCTATTTTTATTATGGCAGTAAAATTTACGCCCACCATGTTAATAACGGGGGCATTTCAATTATTGGAAGTCTAGGAGCAGGGTATATTACAATGAATAAGTCAGGAGAATTATTTTTTCGGGAAAGCGTTAATAAATACTATTGGATGAGAGATGGTAATTATAACTGGTATAAACTAAATTTTAGTAATACGGGAGTGCCGAACAGCATTTTGACAGATGTTTATGCTTATAAACATTTTAACGATGGAAGTAGCTGGTTCAGTAATTATGAAAAAATTGTAAAAAGAGATGCTAATGGCATTTGGACGATTTTTAATTTTCATTTCGCAGGTCAGACTCCAATCACGCCTAATCTTTGTGGTGGATTTTATGACAATTTGCATCAAAGTCACTGGTTAATCTATCCTAGCCTTATGTTGAAGATCGATTCAACAGGTATTACCAAATTTAACTGGAAAAACTCTGATGTCAGTTTTAGTTACGATCAAGGCAGTTTTTGCATAACAAATGATGGCAAATACTGGATGATGGGATTAGATGGAAGTTTCATCAGAATAAGTTTTGATTCCATTATGGCCAATTCCTCCTATGAGAAATATAATATTACCGGAAATATTTATCATGATTTGAATGCAAATGGTGCTATTGACAGTGTAGATAATGCCCTGCCTTTTATCCGGGTTAGAAACGATAAAGGAGTTCATACTTATTCAAATTTTGAAGGCTATTATCAATTCTTAGAACGACCGGGCCAACGCGTAATTCAACCTGCGCCCTATCCTTATTTGGTTCTATCCTGCGACTCTACCTCTTATACCGTAAATATAGATTCCACCGCCATTGACTCTCTTGATTTTGCCCTGAAATCAATTGCGGATACATTATTGTCTGTTTCTTCATTTGCAACTTCACGAGCACGTTGTAACTTTCAAAGTTCCGCTACTTATATAGTTCAAAATAATGGAAATTCATTCATTAATGTTTTGGCAGCCTTCACTCCGGATGCTGCATGTTCCGTTTTAAGTTTTAGTCAAGCACCTGATTCCACCTCGGGAACTACTTTCTTCTGGAAAATTGATTCGCTTACTCTATTAAGTTCAAAAAATATAGGTGTTACTTATACTGTACCATCTGCAAGCTTTAATTCAATAAGCTCCATCTTTGACACCTATATTTATGATTCCACAACGAGTACATTGTTCACCACCGACACTATTTACCAAAATATAGCTTGTTCCTTTGACCCCAACGAAAAACAAGTAAGTCCTGTTGGAAGAGAAACGGCGCATTACACTCTTTTTTCTGACACCCTTGTTTACACCCTCTTGTTTCAGAATACAGGAAATGATACGGCATATACCGTTACCCTCATCGATACTATTTCACCCTTGTTAGATATCGAAAGTTTCACATTGCTTTCCATGAGTCATAACGGAATAGTAACTATTGATTCAAATGGGGTTTTAAAAGTAGTTTTTGATGATATTAATTTGTTATGGGAGAGCGCTAATTTTGATGAAAGTCAGGGTTACCTACAGTTTTCGATTTTACCCTTGCCCGGCTTACCCGAATTTACAGTGGTGAAAAACAAAGTCCTGATTATTTTTGATAGAAACCCTTATATATTAACGAACGAAGTCTTCAACACCCTGGTAACTACTTTTCCGACTACCGCATTGAATCAACTTCAGGAAAGTAAACATAAAATCTCTGTTTATCCAAATCCTGCGAATACTTATTTCAACCTATCCTTTGATCAACCTTTAAACACGGCTTACGTCGTTACGCTCATTGATATCTCAGGAAAAATCATACAAAGCTGGACTACCACCGAACAAAATCCAACTTTTTCAATTGATGCATTAAAGGCCGGATTTTATCTGATTCAAATCAGCAATAATGTTGACTTTAAAGCTGTCGCAAAGTTTGTTAAACAGTAGCTAAAAAGGCGGATTTATTCGGTTTTTCATTCGGCAGGTTGCTTTCTTCGATGGGATTAAAAAGATTCTCGCCGATAATCATAACATTGTATTCGTTATTTTTGTTGACTATTCGAATCAACAAAACATTATGCCACAAGATCGTTTCCAGGGCCATGACTATTACCTCATGGATGAATTATTGACTGAAGAACACCGACTTATCCGTGACTCGGTTCGGGAATGGGTAAAGCGCGACGTATCTCCAATCATTGAAGAGTATGCACAGAAGGCTGAATTCCCTAAACAGATTATTAAAGGTCTGGCCGGTATCGGTGCTTTTGGACCCTATATCCCCACAGAATATGGCGGTGGCGGTCTGGACCAGATTTCCTATGGCCTGATCATGCAGGAGATAGAGCGCGGTGATTCGGGAGTGCGCTCTACGGCATCCGTTCAAAGTTCATTGGTGATGTATCCTATCTTCACCTATGGCTCTGAAGAACAGCGCCGTAAATATCTTCCAAAGCTGGCTTCAGGCGACATGATGGGCTGTTTTGGATTAACCGAACCTAACCATGGATCCAATCCGTCGGGCATGCTGACGAACATCAAAGATGCCGGTGATCATGTGATTCTGAATGGGGCTAAAATGTGGATTTCCAATGCACCTTTTGCAGATATCGCCGTGGTATGGGCGAAGGATGAGGCGGGAGATATCCGCGGACTTGTTGTGGAACGCGGCATGGAAGGGTTTTCAACTCCGGAAACACATAATAAATGGTCGCTGCGCGCGAGTGCTACCGGCGAATTGGTTTTTGACAATGTAAAAGTCCCGAAAGAAAATATTTTCCCGAACGTAAAAGGAATTAAAGGACCACTTGGTTGTCTCAACTCGGCCCGTTTTGGCATTGCCTGGGGAGCCATCGGTGCCGCCATGGATTGTTACGATACCGCTTTACGCTATAGCAAGGAACGGATTCAATTTGGTAAACCCATAGGCGCCTTCCAGTTACAGCAGAAGAAATTGGCGGAGATGATCACCGAAATCACCAAGGCGCAATTGCTCACCTGGAGATTGGGTGTTCTCAAAAATGAAAACCGCGCAACTCCCGGACAAATTTCCATGGCCAAGCGGAACAATGTCAACATGGCATTAGAAATTACCCGCGATGCCCGACAGATGCTGGGCGGCATGGGCATTACCGGCGAATATCCGATCATGCGCCACATGATGAACCTCGAAAGTGTGGTCACCTATGAAGGAACACATGATATTCACCTGTTGATTACATGGATGGATGTGACCGGTTTCAATGCATTTAATTAATTGCTTCCGGCTTCCGGCTGCGGGCTTCCGGCTGCCAGCTACCAGCTACCAGCTTTAAGTTTCAGGATGCTTGTTGCTTGCGAAAGTTCAGCGTATTCCATTGTTCTTGCATTGAGGGAAGCGCACTAAGAGATTCCACCAACCCATAGAGAGTAACGCTTGCGATTAGTAGCGGCTCCTCCCCACTCACAGCCGGTAGCCCGTAGCCTGTGGCCGGTAGCAAGAATCTGAATACTAAAGCTTGTAGCCCAAAGCCACATGTTATGGCCAATGGTGAGTGCAGAAATTTTCCTTAATTGATTAATTTCACTATTTTTACAACATGAGTACTATCCTTATAAAAACTGACAAACGAAGCAGTAAAATACTTGCAGAACTTGCCAAAAGGCTTGGTGGGAATGTAATTGACATGAAAGATGACCAGTTTGAGGATTTTATGCTTGGAAACTTAATGGATAAAGTTAAAACTGGTAAGACAGTTTCAAAAGAATCAATTTTAAAAAAACTTAGATCTTAATGATCGTAGAATTTGATAAATCTTTTTATAAGTCCCTAGACAAATTGAAGGACAAGTCATTGTTTCCAAAAATTGAAAAAGTAATTTCAATACTAGAAAAAACCAGTTCATTAAATGAGATAGCTAGTGTTAAAAAACTAATCGGATATAAAGTATATTATAGATACCGACTTGGAGACTATAGAATAGGTATTGAACAAATTTCTAAAAACACATTAAGACTAATAATAATTGCTCATAGAAAGGATGTTTATAACGTTTTCCCATAATCACCACTGGCTATAACAGAGAACATAAGATATTTGGGTGTTGTGGTTTGTGTTTAATTTTCCTACTTTTTTTTGAGGCTCTTAAGAGACAAATTTGTGGCTCTAAGCCCAAATATTTTATGTCTGCAAATCGATGGAAGTCGTTAGCCGGAAGCCGGAAGCCGGTGGCCGGTGGCCGGTGGCTGGTAGCAAGAAAGTTTATAGGGGCATAAAAATCAAATGCATCGAAAATTTAGCTCCGGAAGAAAATTATCAGATGGAATAATTCTCTTCCCAGGCGTTATAAAGCTCATTTAAAAAGAGATTTTCGAGAGGGGTGACATTTTTATCGGCGGCCACCAGTTTAACAGCGAAATCGAGGAAATGAGAGCGTTCTGCCGGAGTGGAGTCGATGTAAAAGGCATTCATGGCATTATTAAAGTGAATCGGATAATCGGCGGCATCCATAACACTGAGGACCTCCATTTCAGCATCGAGGTTCACTTTAACGGGGAAATTTTCAATGAGGTAATCCTTAATAACCTTATCTTCTTTCCCGTTAAATTGTTCATCAACAGCAGATAAAATCATTAGAAGGTGATAACCGGCGACCGCTTTATTCATCATAACAGATAACATATAAATCGTAGCTAAGTTACGAAAATCAAGATGGCAACGGATCAAAAAACATCATTTTCTGTTGAAGATCAGTACAAAATGCCATTTTTTAATGCCGAAGCGCAACCTTCACCCCCTCCCGGCGTTAAGGTGACTGAAGCGAAAAAAAATAATACCGCGGAAAGCAACAGAATTCACTATGTTTGCACCCGCAATTGGTCGCGTGGCCGAGCGGTTAGGCAGAGGTCTGCAAAACCTTGTACAGCAGTTCGAATCTGCTCGCGACCTCAACGAAAAGCCTCTTCTTCAACGAATGTTGAAGCGGGGGTTTTTCTTTTTTATGGACATGCAAGCTCGCTTGCAAATGGACATACAAAAGAAAAACCCCCGGGCAAGCCGAAGGCTTGAAGGGGCTTTTCGTTGAAGGCTACATCTCTTTGCAGATCACCGAGGGAGCTCCGCGACTGAGGTAATCTGCTCGCGTAGGGAGGCCTTGCTCCCCATCTAAAGAACCTCAACGAAAAGCCCCTTATTCAACGAAAGTTGAATCGGGGGTTTTGTTTTTTACCCTTCCTCCTTACTCTCTTTATAAAATCCCTTCAGGGCGTTCTAACTTTTTTGCCTGTAAGAACCTCGTTATACAATCATTAATAAACCTTTAAAAACTAATTTGCATCATGTTTGGAATCCAACCAGATATTGGAACATTTCTATTTTAATTACATTTACTCCAACCTAAAAAATCAATTATGAAAATCAGAATTTTAACTTTAATTATTGGAATTGCATTCCTTGGATTTAGCTCTTGTAAAAAAGACGATTCAGATGGAGGATCGTCTACTCCCGGCACTTCTAACCTTATGACTGCCAAGGTGGATGGTGTGAACTGGACTTCGCTGGGCAGTTTAACAGGAGGAAGTATAATTAGCAATGTCTCTATTTGTTCAGGAATTGCTGCAGACTCTTCAAGAATTTCATTTTCTATCATGCAAAGCGTTGCGCTCAATGGTACCTATGACATGGGATTTGGGAGTGGCAACGTTGCCAGCTTTGCTACGACAGGAAGCTCTGTCCCCTGGGTTTCCAGTGGTAATGCCACCTGTACCGGTACCCTCACTATTACTGCATTAAATACGACATCAAAACGAATGTCAGGAACGTTTTCCTTTAAAGGGTACCGCAATTCGGACAATTCATTTAAAGAGATCACGGTTGGCGTATTTACTAATGTGGCCTACTCAACCGGATCTACAGGAGGCGGTGGGAATAATACCTTCACCGTTAAAATCAACAATGTAAATTGGGTACCTGACCTCGTTATCGGAGATGCCTCTAACGGTGATATAGTAATTGACGCTACAAATTCTGCAGGCACTAAGTCTGTTACTTTGCAGATGCCCGATACTATTACTCCGGGGTCCTATGTTTTAGATGGCAATGCTGGTGTGCTTGGTTATTATAGCCCAAGTTTGGGACTGATGGGCATTTCAACATCCGGAACGCTTAATATCACCACACACAATACTTCTACCAATACTATCATTGGAACATTTAACTATACCGCTGAGGAAATTACCGGTCCAACAGCTACGTATACGATCAGCAACGGAACATTCAATATCACGTATTAACGAGTGAAAAATCGAGAAATTCTAAGTGATGATTTCTCGTATAAAACCCCCGATTCAAAAAATGGATGAATCGGGGGTTTTTGCTGTTCATCTACCCCAGGGTGGTGCTAATACTGTTAAAAAAATGAAAAGTTGCACCGGAGGCCATAAAGTGTTCAGGTAATTTGATCTTTCTTTTACAGAAAGATCAAATTTCTGTCTATATCGAAAAAAAGCAATAAGTTTTTGAAAAAAAATATCGTCGATCTTTTCTCTTTTTTCCAAATAAATTCCAGGAATTATAATCATCCCGAAATTATAAGATGTGATATCCGGAAGATGGCTCATATAGCCGATAAATTGCGTTAGGAAATGGTTTTTTTCCAGACTTTGAATGACCGATGTTGATTATTACTATGTTTAATAAAAATTAACCCACTAAAAACATCATCATGAAAAACCAATCGTTTCTCTACCAGCAGAAATCTGTATTCAATTCTTGTCTAAAAGCACTTAGAAAAAGGGATTATAATATTCTAAATTCGGACTGCAACCGGGGAATTATTCAGGCTTCAACCGGAAATGGATTCTTTGAACCAAAAGTGTTGATCGAAATTAATGTAATGGAAATAGCAGACGACTCATCTCACATTAAAATCACATCTAAATTAGTTAAGAAAAGCATCTTCAAACGCTTTCAGGAAAATTTAGCTGAAGAAAAATTTCTGGATACCTTGTATAAATTTGTTACTAAAGAATCCGGTTTCTTCCCTGAATTTAATCAAGGAATTCTGAAAGCAGCCTGATAAGATTCAATATCCTGCTTCTTGTGAATATGCCTTTCCTTTATAGGATCAGCATTATCTCACACTATAATGTTGTGTTGAAAACGGTAGCTCGTGTAAATCATTTCTTAACTACTATTCACAGCTTAACTACATTTCATTCTCATGCATTCAAACGCCCATCTTTCCATTGGTTCGGGAGTGGCTGCTGATTCAACAGGAATTTTATTTTCGGTCATGCAGACTATCACGCTTAATGGAACATATGACCCGGGATTTGCCAGCGGGAACTTAGCCGGTTTTGTTACGTCATTGGAGATGCAGTTAACGGTAAAATCGTCATTGACGGGACAAATACAACAGGTACCAGGTCTGTTACTTTGGAAAAGCCCGAAACGATCACCACCGGTGCTTATTTTTAAGGTGGTGGCGGTGTTGCGCCGGGTTATTATAGCCCAAGCATGGGTTTAATGGGTATTTCAGCTTCCGGAACACTTAATAACACCACACACTATACCTCTACCAATACTATCATTGGAACATTTAATTATACCGTTGAGGAAATTACCGGCCCGGTTGTATCGTACACGATCAGCAACGGGACTTTTAATATCACATATTAACGAGTGTTTCTTTTGGTGAATTCTTGCTATTTCTCTTCAAACGGAAACCCCCGATTCATTTAATAAAATAGGGGGGGCTTTATATTTTCAACAAGATCGAATACTGCTACATGAAAAAATGTCTGGTCGAAGCATTTTGAAAAGCAAGTATGCCTGATGTTTGGACATTTCCTATTCTTCCTCAAAAAAATTAGCAATCTCCCCGAAATAGGATTCTCTCCAACCCTCTACGATGTCATCATACGTATCCACAGGAATATTGGTATGCATCAATTCCACAGAGGTACCCTGCTTATGCGGATGCAATTTAATTGTAACAACAGATGCCGGCTCCTGATCTCCGAAGTACCATTCCTGAACAATCTTTTTATTCTCTTCAAATTCAAGATTCCTTCCTGTTATGCTTCCCTCCCACATTGAAAACTCTGAGCCGGGAATGGTGGACATGATCGCCTCCTCCCCGGTCCATAATTGTATGGTGAGCGGATTAGTGATCGCTGCATATACATCAGAAGGTGCAGTTGGAATGATGAAGTATTCTTTGTAATTTTTAAATTCGCTCATGGGTACAGATTTTTAAATCATCAATCGGAGATTAAAAATAAAGAATTCAAAGATATTTACTTGCGGATTGCCTTTAGCCATTCTAAGACCTCCTTTTGAGCCTCGGTTTTCCTAATTAAAACGGCAACAAAGGCTATAAGCCTACTCCGGTTTAGGAATAGCAGCAATCACAATTCTGATTTTGCTTAATAATAATATAACCTATCCCTGACAATCAATCATCAAAACGTCTGTTATTCAATAGATTGAATTATTTTCAAGTTTTTGTTTGAATGGGTTTTATACATATTTTTGTCAAAATCACTCTTGTATGAAAAAATTATCCGCTAAGAATATTGCACTTTTAACTGTAGCCAGTATGTTTTTCCTTTCTACTTCCTGCAATAATCCTCCTTCCGAACAATCACAACAGGATGCGGAAGCATTATTGTCCGACTCCCTTCGCATTGATTCTTTGAGCAAGGAAAAAAAGGAACTGATCGATTTTAAATTCTTCACCTCACTGGCCAATCTGCCATCACCCTTTGAAGTGGTAAATGATTTATCAAAATACAAAGCTCCATTCAAAGCGGAACTTTTAAATCCAGCCTCTAACACAGAAAAGTATCTTTTATCGTATAAGAAGGAAATCAACTTTGGTGTTTTAGGAGTGGATCTGGCTTACATTAACTTCTACAATCAAAACCAGAAAACCGTTCAGTACTTTTTAGCGGTTCAGAGCTTAGCGAAAGACCTGAACATTGAGAGCGTTTTCAATCAATATGCAGAAAGGTATCAGTCGAATTCTGACAATCAGGATTCACTCGTCTCTATCGTTGATAATATCTTCAACGAAACAGATGCCTACCTCCGCGAAAATGATCGCTACCTCGTAGCCAGTCATATTATGGCAGGAGCAATAATTGAAGTGAATTTCATCAGTATAAATCTTTTGAAAGAGATTCCGAAGACGGCTGAAAACGCTGTTTTATATGAGAAGATCTACAATGAAAATCTAGGGATTTTTCACTTGATAAATCTTTACGAAGAGTATACCGACAAAGACTCGAAAGAATTGCTGGCAAACATGAAGTCGTATAAAAAAGAATACGATTCCATCATTAAGTCACCGGACGATTTAACTCCTGCGAATGTTGATAAAGCAATCGTGCTCATCACTAAGCTGAGGAGTGGTCTGGTCAATTAAGACAATTGACATTTATTGGTTTTCGTGTTGTATTTCTAATACCCAGGTTTAAACTACAACCTTATTATGAGCGATAGTATACTTCGGGCATTGATGCAGCTTTTTGCCATTGTGGCGAATACGGACGAAGTTGGACTTAAAGGGCGTGAAATTGTCGAGCGTTTTCTTCGGCGTCAATTGGCCAGTAGTTTTGTTGCACATTACTTAAGCATCTATGATGACTTCCTGAATAAACTCAAAGGGAATACGGAAGAAGGTAAGGTCAGAAAGAGAACCTCTGTTAACTCTGTAAAAGTTTTACGTATCTGTACAGAGATCAACAAGGAACTCGAGCAGAAACAAAAGATCATTGTACTGATCCGCCTTTTTGAATTTATCCATACCGCCACGGGTTCTATCGTTGAACAGCATCGGGAATTTTTGGATTCAGTAGCAGAGACTTTTGGAATAGATAAGAGAGACACAGGAAATATTTCTTCCCTTGTAAAAGGTCTGGAAGAAACGAGTGTCGATTCAGGAGATCATTTTCTGGTGATTGACAGGAACGCTCCTCAGAATTTTCCGTATCGTCATCTCCAGCGGGAAGGCATTGGAGGGAAGTTGATTTTTTTAACCATCGCTGACCCATTTCTCATCGTTTTCACCTATACCGGTACCGACACCGTAGTGATGGATAGTCGCGAGATTGCACCGAATGCCGTGCAGGTCTTTGAGCCCGGTTCATTGATAAAAAGTCCGAAGTTTTCACCGGTTTACTACAACGATGTCATTCACAATATCAGCGGAGACGGTGATGAACATAAATTAATTTTCCATATCGAAAACCTTGGCTATAGCTTCAAGAAAGGCAAGATTGGATTGCACGATTTGAACTTCACCACCTCTTCGAAGAACCTCGTAGGGATCATGGGGAACAGCGGAGCCGGAAAGACAACTTTGCTGAATCTGCTCAATGGAAGTGTGAAGCCCTCCAAAGGAAAAATTCTGATTAACGGACAAGAAATTTATTCCAATAAAAAACAGCTTCGTGGATTGATCGGGAATATCCCACAAGATGATCTGTTGATTGAAGAGCTGAGTGTTTTTCAAAATCTATTTTATAGTTCCAAATTATTTTTTGGCGGATTGACAGACGAAGAGATTACAGCCAAAGTAAACATCTGCCTTGAATCTTTAAAATTATTAGAAATCAAAGATCTTCTGGTAGGAGATCCATTGAATAAATATATCAGTGGCGGGCAACGCAAGCGACTAAATATTGCGCTCGAACTCATCCGTGAGCCGGACATTTTATTTGTAGATGAACCTACTTCCGGTTTATCATCCAATGATGCGGAAAATGTCATGGACCTGCTCAAACAACTGACTTCAACGGGCAAGTTGATCTTCGTAGTTATCCATCAACCTTCGTCTGAAATATTTAAACTTTTTGATCAATTGCTGATTCTCGACACCGGTGGTTATCCCGTCTATTTTGGAAATCCTGTGGACTCACTCAGTTATTTCAGAAAGCAGATGAGCTTTGTTGATTTTGAATACAGTGAATGTCCGGAGTGTGGAAATATCAATCCTGAAGAAATATTCAGGATCATGGAATCTAAAACGGTGGATGAATTCGGGCGTGCTACCACACAACGGAAAATTAATTCAGAGGACTGGTACCGATTATACAATGAAAATTTTGTCAAGGCGAAAACTAACAACAGCCCTGCGGGAGATTCAAAAAGGCAAAATGTAATCGTTTCGAATCCGCTCATTCAATTCCTGGTTTATTTTCAGAGGAATTTCTTTTCTAAAGTTAACAACAAACAATACATGGCCATTACGCTCATTGAAGGGCCATTGTTAGCTTTTATTCTTGCACTTGCATTGCGATCACATGAGGTGGGGAAGGAATATCTTTTTGGCAGCAATCCGAACATCCCGGTTTACATGTTCATTTGTACGATCGTG
Source organism: Bacteroidota bacterium (assembly GCA_016713925.1). Classification (NCBI taxonomy): domain Bacteria; kingdom Pseudomonadati; phylum Bacteroidota; species Bacteroidota bacterium. The sequence goes on along the minus strand of JADJOH010000008.1, from coordinate 700,015 downwards.
TCGCTGTTCCTCGGACTTATTACCAGTGCAGAAGAAATTATTCAGGACAAGAAAATTCTCAAACGGGAATCTTTTCTTCAGTTGAGCAGAAACAGTTATTTGCTCTCTAAAATTTTGTTTTTGTTTTTTGTCTCTGCGGTACAATCCTTTCTCTACGTGATTACGGGAAACACCATTCTTGAATTCCCCGGACTCTTCTCTCAATACTTCTTTGTGCTCTTCTCTGTTTCCTGTTTCGGCAATTTACTGGGATTGAATATTTCTTCCGGAATGAAAACCAGAGTTGCGGTATATATCCTCATTCCCTTTTTAGTGATTCCACAAATTATGCTGAGTGGGGTGATGGTAAAATTTGAAGACCTGAACCCGGTGGTCGGCAATCAATCCGGATCACCGTTGATAGGCAACATCATGGCGACGAGATGGGCTTATGAAGGTCTGGCGGTGGAACAATATAAAAACAATGATTTTGGTAAGGAATACTTTGAAATTGAAAAGAGGGCGAACAATGCCTATTACAGAAAGAGCTTTTGGGTACAGCAGATGGATATTCAAATCAGCCAAGCTGAAGATCTCTTGAAAAAAAATAACCCTGACCCCGATTCGCTGGAAGCTTTAAATTCATTTTTCCTCTCAGAGATGAATACACTTCAGAGAGAATTTCCGGAAATCCGCAAAGCAACAGCCGTTCAAAATTCATTACAATCTGACAAAGCGAAATACCTCTTCGCCTTGAAAGTAAGTATGGATTCCACGAAAAAACATTTTATCAGAGAATACAATGCTGCTAATGAAGATAAAGACCGGATGACCACTCTTTTGAGTGCCAAACTGGGGTCTTCTGAAAAATTCATGGCATTTAAAAGAAAAAATCACAGCGAAAAACTGGAAGACTTTGTTTTGAATATTAATGATGTCGACAATCAGGTCATCATTGCCGACAATAAAATTGTTAGAAGATTCAAACCTGTTTTTGCCAGTACTTACGAGGATAGTTTCTTCTCCGCACCGTTTTACTCGCATAGCAAAACATGGTTTGGAACGGAGATGGCGACCTATACTTACAATATGATTATTATCTGGATCATGACGATCCTGCTCTACTTCACGTTGTACAAAGATGTATTGCGTCGACTTTTTGAAAAGTAAATCAAATTTGAATCAGCTGGAACGGAAGATCAACTAAAGCGTCATAATCCTGACCTGCTTCCATCATATCTTCGTCGTCTGTTTCATAGTGCCATAGCACAACCACATCACTTTTACCAGAACTTTTAAGGGTTTCCAGTTTCCGTAATACATCCAGCAGACATTTAGAAGAACTGGTATTAAAATACTCAAGAATGATACGTGCTTCAGTTTTTGGCAGTGGATTTTCAAAATAGGATTCCATCCAGGAAAAAACAGGTTGATAAAACTCTACTGAATTTTCGGGGATAGATTTTCCGGAAATTTCAATCACTCCTGTTCCTGCCAATAGTTTTACCTCTGGTGTTTTATTCGTGCCGGAAATTATTAAATCTTCAATCATAATTTGCTGTGCGTTTTAATTTACTACTACGGAAAGCGTGAAAAAGGAATGCTGCTCCGATATTTTTTCAAAGTCATAATCCATTTGTCCGCCTGACTTACGGGCAATCTCTATCATTCCAAGCCCTGCGCCACCTTTATCTGACAACTCCGTTGAGCCGAGCGTTTCAAGATAATGCGCCTTTAATTCAACCGGGTTCATGGCATTTATTCTATCTATCTTGCCTTTCAGCAGCTCTGCATTCGAATTTAAAATAAAATTCCCGGTATACACTTTATAACTTCCTTCACGATTTTTAGCAATGATAAAAATGGCACCACCGGGATGATCTACACCCAATGTCCCATTTGCAATTTGTAAGGACTCCATATGATGATACATATTCTGGAGGCACTCTACCAGTACACTATAAAACTTCTTTTTCCGACGGATGTCTTCATTTTCATTCTCAATTCGGATTTCCATGATCTGATAAACAGAAGATAGCAGGTCCTTGGTAACATCCCCTTTAAAAGAAAGGATAATATCTTCCTTCTCCATGTTCCGGTAGATATCGTAGAGCTTGAGTTTTGACATTAAATGTGTTAGATTCGAGTACCAAATATAATGGAAATATCCGAGATACGAATTAGTGATACAAGGTGGATGCTTTTCAAAATACACTTCTTTACATTAGCCTGATTAACTGATGATTACGGAAGCGCCTTTTGAAGAATCCGCTGTATTTCCATTCTGCCGGTTTAGTGCAATCCGATTGATTTTCAATTCAGGCAACTAACAAAAAAAACAGATCGATTTTTCGGAACTTCCGACATATAGATGTATTAATTCACCCCGAAAACGATTTGACGAGTGTTACCTTCCTACTTTTTTTATACTTTCATCCGATTATTGCATTAAAAATTACAGATCATATCATCATCCGACACTTTATTTAAGTAGAAGCACCTCTAAAAAAATACCCGAATATCTCCTGGTGAAAAGGCCGGCCTCTCTTCATTATCAAAACATAGCTCTGAACCTGCGTATGCTTATGTCTATCATGAACCAATGCAAAAAAATACACCTTATGTACGGCAACTTTTTTTCGATTCTATTGCTTACTGTTTGGTTCAGTATTTTGAGTTCTGATGCAGCATTTTCGGACGTAAACAAGATAGATTATATAGGTGTATTACCCAAAAAGGCCTTAAAGCCGGGGCAAGATACTACCAGGCATTTCGATGTTTTTTATAAATATCATTGGAAAATTACTTGCACTGATAAAGAGGGCAGAACAAAGCAATACAGCACCAATCGCTGGGATACCATTCAGGAGCCGGAAGAATTTAAAGCGATCAAATCTACCTACACCTCCACTTTTCACTTCCATCCTAAAATCCTGAATAAAATATATTCATTAAAGTATTCACTGGAAGGTTCGGCTATTATTAAAATAAATAACGAAGTATTAGTTTCTACAGGGCAATTTGCTAAAAACGACGACAAAGATTTAAATCGACTTTCACAATCGGAATATCTGAATTTCATCATTAAAGACAGTATTCTGAATTTTGAAGTAATTTATATCCCATTAGCCGAAGAGTATGAATTCGATTTATCCCTTGGTCAAACAAGCTGGTCAGAAAAGAAAATCGAAGAAAATGTGGAAGACGGACAGGATTCATTTGCATTAGGTTTTTACTATATGGCCTTTGGAATAGTATTCCTGCTGTTATTCTTATTTTATAACGTCATTCGTGAAAATTTATACTTTGCCGCCTTTTGTATAATGGCATCCTTAGCATTTCTGGTGGATGAGATAGCATTTGAACTCCCCGGAAATTTACAAGCTTTTTTCTTTATTTTTTCTATTGAATTCCTTTCACTGTTTTTTGCCAAAATACTTGTGAACAAGGAAAAATCAAAAATCCCATTACTTCTATTACTGGTACTAGCCATAGTTTCAAATTTACCATTCGTGGAGGTTATGCTTTCCTCCAATCATATTGGGTTTAGTGCGGATGGTACGGGAAGTCCATTATTATGGCTGGTTGTTATATTGATTATTTTGATTTTGTTTTACACGTTTTTTAATGCACTGTACTTTTTGATTCAAGGATTTGGACAAAAGCGATGGGAAGCAAAAAGTATCGTTTATATATGTTCAGTAGCCACTTTATTATTTATTGTAAACTTAATCCTGGCAACTAACATTACGCCCTCAAATGAAGATACCATCAGTAACCTTGTCAGATATCTATCCAATATCGCCTTCTGTTTATATCCGCTTTCTGCAGCCTTTGTGTTAGGAAAAAAGAATGGTCATAATCAAAAGCAATTATTAAACTTAATTCACTCCATTCAAAAATTATCTGAAGAAAATCTACAGACAGAAATAGAAAAGAAGCGCATTTTGGAAGGACAAAAACTCGAGTTGGAGAAAAAAGTCCTTGAACGAACCCGTGAGGTAATGATTCAGAAAGAGGAGATTGAAATAAAGAACAAGTCGATCACGGACAATATGAATTATGCCCGGCGCATCCAGTCTGCTATATTACCGAACATCAATCTCATTTATAAATCGCTCCAGAATTCATTCATCATTTATTATCCGAAAGATATTGTAAGCGGGGATTTTTATACGTTCGCTGAGAAAAACAACCGCACATTAATCATTGCAGGTGATTGTACCGGACATGGTGTATCAGGAGCTTTCATGAGCATGATTGGAGTATCACTCATCAACCGGCTAATCATCGAAAATGGAATTACAGAACCCCATCTGATATTAAATCAGCTCAACAGCGCTGTCATAGAAACATTTCGTCAAAGCGAAAGTGAATCGAATGATGGAATGGATGTCGCGGTATGTTCCTTCGACTTCAGTACTAACGAACTTCATTTTGCAGGCGCAAATCGTCCGCTCTGGATAGTTCGTGAAGGGTCCATCTTAGTTACACAACCCGACAAGTTCCCTATAGGTGGCTTGCAAATGGCTGCTGACAGGTCCTTTAAAAATAATAGTATAAAAATACAGAAGAACGACTCTATCTATATTTTCACTGACGGCTATGCAGATCAGTTTGGAGGTGAGAACGGCAAGAAAATGATGACTACAAAATTCAAGGAAAAGCTCATCGCCATTCAAGCCCTTTCTATGCGGGAACAAGAAACAGCACTCAAAAACTATTTTAACAACTGGAAAGGTCAGCATGAACAAGTCGACGATGTATTGGTAATTGGTATCAAAGTTTAAGAATCAGTTATTAAATCACTCCTATGACAGACAATAAACTATCCCTATTTAAATATTCTATAATATCCGGATTAATTTGTGGAATTTTTTCCATCGCCTATTACATGCTGGGCTATTTTGCTCATTGGTTAAGTGACCCTTACTGGACCTTGATTTATTATTTAATCATCGGGGTTTTATCGATCTACTTTGTCATGAAATTCAGGAAAACATATGGCGAAGGATATTTATCATTTAAGAGAGCCTTTAACATCAGTTTTCTGATCATACTTATTTCAGGAACACTTTTCAGTGCTTTCAGTGCCCTCTTCCAAACATACATTTCCCCTGAAACCGGAGAACTGCTGATGAAACAAGCAGAACAAAAACTCGCAGAACAAGATTTGGAGCCCGAAGAAATTGCTTCTCAAATGCAGGGAACAAGACTGATGATGAAATACCCGGCATTGATTATTGGAGCCGGAGTATTGGGTTCAGCCTTTTTTGGAGCAATTATTTCGTTGGTTGTCGCGCCTATTTGCAGAAAAGAAAGAGAAGAGCAGACTGTAATGGAAAATTATTGATTCGATTTATTTCCTCATTCTGACATGTTTATATAGTCATATGAATATATAAAGGAATTTTCACCCATTTTTTATTTGTATTGGGAGTAAAAAAAGAAACGTTGAGAGAAAAAATCACTATTTCTTAATAACTCGTCTTGTTTTGCAATCTTTAAATTTATAAATTGCGCTGATAGAATATGTTAAAGATTATTCTATTCGGATAAATTACTAAAAACATGCAACAATCTACTAAACTGTTAATTACAGCGATTTTTTGCACGCTCCTTCTAAATGTGAAAGCTCAGCAGAGCATAAACAATTACGTTCTTTACAATGGAAATGGAACTATTCCCGGCGCTACGTCATCGGTGCCGGCTGCACCGGGGTACGCTGTTCAGCTGTCTTCTTCCACCACCATCAACGGCAATGGATTTATTGGAAGCTCCCATCTCATCAGCACAACAGGAACCTCGGTCATTCGCGCCGGAATGTATTCAAAAGGAAAAATCACCCTTTCTAACAGTAACACTGTGTTCGGGGACATGTCGGCTGAGAATTCCGTCACACCCTCCGGAAACGGTATTCAAACCGGGTCGAATGCTCAGATCACAGGTAATATCAATGCCAATGGGAATATCACGATTGGTGGCGGATCGGTAAATGGATCTGTTACCCGTGTGGCAGGATCTACGTATAGCGGACCTGTACCTACCGGAGGAAATACTATCGGCACCCCCAATTTACCCGGATTACCTGCTTTACCTACTCCGGTTGTTTTCCCTGCTGCGGGTACAACCGATATAACTACGACAACAACCATTTCTCCCGGATCCTATCGAAACATGGCATTGGGAGGTAAAAAAACGATAACCTTTAATGGTCCGGGGACATATGTTTTTGCCTCTGTAAACAATTCCGGAAATACGAATACCTTCAGGTTTAACTTTCAGAATAACAGCACCGGTGTTTTTAAAATATACATCCATGGCAATGCCAACCTGGGTAAGTCAGGTTCAACTTTCATAAATGGCGGTCATGCTTCTAGAATTTTTTATGAAACACACGGAACCGGAACGAATGCTTTTATGATCGTAAACGGTTCAAGCAGTTCCCCTTCACGTCTCGATGGAAACATCTATGCACCTTACGGAGCTATCAATATCGGATCAGGAACAGGAAGCACCTCCCTTTCCGGTTCACTATGGAGTGGAACACAGGTTATACTACAAAGTGGTGTAACTGTAAATTATGTGGCTCCTGCAACACAATGTACTACTCCAACAATGAATGCCGGCCCTGATAAAGTGATTGATTGCAACAACTCATCTGTTACTCTAAACGGAACTTCAACAACTCCGGGAGTTACCTATAGCTGGGCGGGGCCCGGTATTGTTTCCGGTGCTACTTCTGCCAATGCAGTGGTAAATGCTGCCGGAACCTATACACTAACGGTCAATAACAACGGATGTACTGCAACCGATCAGGCGGTGGTTACCATTAATACAGGAGCACCCAATGCAAATGCCGGTTCATCTGCTACACTTACCTGTGCTGCGAGTGTTGTTTCTTTGACTGCATCTTCTTCTACCTCCGGCGCAACTTTCGCACGGAGCGGACCGGGAATAGTGTCAAATTCCGGCAATGCATCTGTGATGGTAAATGCAGCCGGAACATATACAGTAGTTGTAACCAATCCATCAAATGGTTGTACAGCTTCCGCGCAAACCTCAGTGAATACCAACTATTCTGTTCCTACCGCTGAAGCAGGTCCGGGCAATGCACTTACCTGCACAATACTTGAAATCCAGTTAACAGGAAGTTCTTCTGTACAAGGTGCAAGTTTTAATTGGACCACATCGGGTACCGGTAGTTTTGTTAATGGTGCCAATACCGCAACGCCGATGATTAATGGAATCGGAACATATTATCTTACAGTAACAGACCCTGCGAGCGGATGTACTGCCACCGACTCGGTTGTTATTGAAGAAGGTCCATGTATTTTGCCTTACTATACACCTTGTCCGGGCGGTAAATTCAATGGAGTATTGGGTTGTGAATTAAGTTCCCTTTTTCAAAATTATGTGGTGGGTTCTGATACTATAAACGATGTGTATTTCTTTGCCGGTGATAGTGTATATATTGAAATTATCACTTTGCAGGGGCAGACACAAAACCTCTTTAACCTTATTTACAATACAACAGGTTATGGACTCACAGATACTATTCCTAATGGTCTCAACCCTCTCATTATTACAGGAAGATATCCGATTGCCAACTTAGGCAATCTCTCCAATCCACCTGCTTCAAATTACATCAATTATGTACGTCCCGTTTACCCGTCCATCACCAACAGTGGTGTAACGGTAACACAGGGTGATATTGCTCAAAGAACTAACGACGTTCGGGATGGATTTGGCATCGATGGCAGTGGTGTTAAAGTTTGTGTACTCTCTGACAGTTATAATACCATTCTTGGCAACCCGGCAAATACAGACATTGTAAACGGTGATTTACCCGGCACTGGAAATCCTGAAAATCACCCCACACCGGTTGATGTGATTAAAGAATTCCCTTATGGGACACGGAGTGACGAAGGTCGCGCCATGTTACAACTGGTACATGACATCGCTCCGGGAGCAACACTTGGTTTCCGTACCGCAACAATCAGTGAAGGAGATATGGCTGAAGGAATCATTCAATGTGCTCAAAGCGGTTGTGATGTAATTGCAGATGACGTAACCTGGGTCACATCTCCATACTTTCAGGATGGTGTACTGGCGAAAGCTGTAGATTCTGTAAGTGCCATGGGCGTTTCCTATTTTGTTGCTGCCGGCAATTTCGGTTCTAAATCGTATCAAAATACTTACAATCCTATTGCCGCACCATTCGGACTATCAGGAACAGCGCATAATTTCGGAAATGGCGATAACCTGTTGAGCGTTACACTTGCTCCGGGAAGTTATACCATCGTATTACAATGGCAGGATTCTATTTATTCGCTTGGTCAAACACAAACCGGTTCACTTACCGATTACGATATCTATCTGACCAATCAGTACGGTACTCAGTATTTTGGATTTAACAGGAACAATCTTGGAGGAGATCCACTGGAGGTGCTGCCATTTATCGTCCCCGGTACAAATCCGGTACAAGCCAACATTACCATTATTCGTGCAGCCGGTTCCATCAATTCCAATGTTAAACTGATCGTCTTCCGTGGAGAATTATCCTTTAATGAATATGCAACAGGCACCTCTACCATTGTTGGACAATCCAATGCAGAGAGCGCTATCACAGTCGGTGCAGTTAATTATTTCAACACACCGGCATATGGTGTAAATCCCCCTACTGTTCAGGATTTTTCATCGAGAGGAGGCACACCTGTAGATAATAGTATTAGAAATAAACCTGAGTTTATCGCACCAAATGGCGGAAATACCACCGTTGCTTTAGGCGGTCCGAATGTCGATGGAGATCAGTTCCCGAATTTCTTCGGCACTTCTGCTGCAGCACCCCATGCCGCGGCTGTCGGAGCACTGCTGATTAGTGCCAGAGAGCAATTTTATGGTGAAGATCTCAGCGCTGCACAAGTAAAAAATCTCTTAACGAGCACCGCACTTGATATTGCATCTCCCGGCTTTGACTTCAGCACAGGCGAAGGTTACATTCAGCCTTTCGATGCAATGTTGACTTTCGCAGCACCAACACCTCAAGCAGGAGCGTTGATCTTTGACACCACGATCGTTCCCGGGTCTGTTGTCTTAACCGCTGCTGTTGAAGGTAGCTACTTTACCACTTCATCTGTAATTATATTTAACGGCCTATGTCTACACACCTCCATTGGTACCCTTCCTCAATGATGGCGGAAATTCCGACACCTTGTATTTCTTTTCAACTATCAAGAAAAATGTGCAGGTAATTGCTGATAACAGCTCCAAACGGTACGGTGAAAAACTTCCCGTGTTTACAGCAACCATTCTTGTCGACAGTGTTCCTCTCGCACAGTCCGGACTGACGTATGCAGATCTGGGGTTGTCACCCATTACATTCAATACCCCTGCTTCCGGTTCAAGTAATGCAGGTATTTACTTCATTCAACCAATAGCTACAGTAAGTGACCCGGGGTATAACACTTTCTTTAATTATGAATTTGTGAACGGATTGCTGACCATCGAAAAAATGCCGCTTGTTATCACTCCGAAAGACACGACACTGGTCTATGGTGATAAAATTGAAATACCCGGATTCATTTATCAATACGACGATAGCGAAATTGATCCGCTTGATCAAACCACCTTCCTGAGTAGTCTCGAAGCCGACCATCAACAAAATATCGTTAATGCCCTGGGGTTAGTAAATGCAAGGGCATTGGTGAACGGTCGGGCGCTTGTCAACGCTGATCTGGCCAATTTGAGTGCCCTCGTGAGTGCCCGCGCACTAGTGAATGCAAGAGCACTGGTGAATGCGAGAGCATTGGTGAATGGTACGACTACCTACGATACTACAAACCTGGTGGATGTTGCCACTGCTTCTGTTTTTAATTATCAGGACGACCCGGATACCACATCACTGGTAAGCGCAAGGGCATTGGTTAATGCGAGAGCATTGGTTAATGCGCGGGCGTTAGTAAATGCACGAGCACTTGTAAATGGCAGGGCGCTGGTGAACGGTGCTCCGATTGTAAACAGCTCGAATGTCAATGATAGCAGTACCAGCAATGCCAACGTTGCGGTGATTATCGACGAAGATGATGTAAACGCTCCGGCGAACGATACGCTCACCACATTTAATGGTATAACCATCATAACCGGTATCAATGCGGGTACCCATGCTATTGTACCGGCAGCTTATCTCTCTAATAATTTTGATATTTCCTATGGATTGGGAACGTTGAATATTTTACCGGCTACATTAACTGTGGATGCGAATAACATCACTGAAACTTATGGCAACCCGGTCACATTTACATCTGCTGTAAGTGGACTTCAATTTGACGACAGTTTATCAGGAGTTTCGAATGGTATTATACAATATACTGTGCTGAATAATGACCAGCTACCCGTTACTCCTCCATATGCTGCCGGAAATTACACTGTGGTTCCGGGCGGACTTGGACTCCTCGCTCCTTCCGACTACATGGTGAATTATTTTAATGGTGGTTTAACCATTAATAAAGCTTCATTATCAGCTACAGCCGATGATAAAACCAGAGTGTATGGTGACCTCAATCCAACTTTCACTATCAGCTATTCAGGATTTGTTAATGGAGAGGGTGTATCAGCTATTACACCTCCAACAGCAGCGACCTCAGCGAATCCAACATCGAATTTTGGAAACTATGCAATAACATTAACCGGGGGATCCTCTGATAACTATGAGATCAATAAAACAGATGGTAATCTTGAGATTACTAAAGCCAGCTTAATTGTTGAAGCTGACTTACAGTTCATAGAAAGAGGAAGTTCATTGCCTGTTTTTACCAGTACGATCACCGGCTGGAAAAACAATGAACAAACCACTATCACTTCCGGACCCACCTACAGTGTACCTCCCGGTTGCAACCAAAATGCCGGGGTATATAACATTACGGTTTGTTGCTTAAGTTTCCCGGCAATAACAAATTATAATGTTACTTATCAATCCGGGCTGTTGTATGTCAATCCGAAAGGTGGAGGAGCTAAGAAAGTCAAACCGGTTTTGGACTGTGTAGATACATTAATTAATCATCCGTCAGGATTCAACTATGTAGCTAAATTACGTTATGAGAATGACAACAATACCCCTGTTTATGTTCCCTTAGGTGCGGACAACTTCATTACGGCTCTTGGAAATTATTCGGGAAATCCTCCGGTAGTATTCCTGCCGGGTTCATATACTTTTGATATTTTCTTCGATGGTTTAAAACTTACTTGGAGTATCAAAACGTATAATGGTACACAGAAATCTTCCTCTGCAAGTGAAGCAAGTTCTACTTCCAACAAATGTAACTCAGGTAATCTTCGCTTGAGCCAAATAAGTCAGACCGGGATTGAATTGTATCCTAACCCTAGCTCAGGATTTGTAAACTTGCATTCTTCAGGATTTGAGTTGATGGTGAATATGGTCACTGTTTGGGATCTAACAGGACGCAGGTACGAAGTTCAGGTGGTAGGGCAAGGAAGTGATTTGAATATAAATTGCAGCAGCTTAACTTCCGGCGTTTATTTCGTAAAAATTCAAACCGAATCTGAAGGATTTAATTTGCGATTTGTAAAAGAATAAAACACTTCCTGATTAAATAAAAATAGGCTGTCGCGAAACTTCGGACAGCCTATTTTATTTACCTTCCGTAAAGAAAACCCATAAAAAGGAATGGCGTGCCATAACCAACAGGCATCAACCACGTCTATTGTAAAGTGACCAACCCTTTTATCAAATGGGGAACGACTTTGCCCAATAAGAAAGTATCTTACTATATATCAGTTATTTATAATTAAGCTGACTTCTTATTCATTCTGGGATTGCGAATTAAACTAACAAATTAACCTGCCAGAAGTGTTTAAAAACTACTCTACAAACAAGAAATAGCAAAAAGCAAAATAATATATCTTTATAGAATTCCATAATTCAATGAACTCCACGTGCTGATTCACGGATGAAATACCTGAAACTTCTTTTACTCCTCCTTTTGGTTACTTTGAAAGTGACTGCACAAAACAATGCAGCGGATAGTTTAGCGGGTTTACTTAAAAATGCAAAGGAAGATACGACACGCGTTCAGCTCTTACTGGAATTATGTAAAGTAAATTTCAGTGATGCCCCCAATCTTGCCATTCGTTATGCCAATCAGGCGAAAGAACTTTCAGAAAAACTGCAATACGGAAAAGGAATTGCTATGTCGCTAAAAAATCTGGGTTTGGCAAATTACATGAAGGGAGATTATATTCAAACGCTAGGTTACTGGAATCAATCATTAACTGCTTTTGAAAAGATTGGTGATAAACCCGGAGTTGCGAATTTGCTCAGTAATCTGGGAGCTGTTTACTTTAATCAGGGTGATGACGCGAGTGCCCTGGAATATTATCTTAAATCACTCAAGCAGGCCGAAGAGCTCAATGACACCTTGAGAATCATTACCACTTGTATAAATATTGGCGCTGTCTATTTCAATAAAAAAGCGACCAAAGCAAAAGCACTGGAATTCTACTTTCGCGCCCTGCCGCTGAGTGAGTCACACGGTGATAACGATGCGATCGGAACTGTTTCCGTTAATATCGGTGAAATCTATCTTGACCGGATGAATCTCGATTCAGCGCTTTTGTTTTTTGAAAAATCGCTGAAAGCATTTGAAGGATCGGAAAACCTACCATATACACTTATCAATATCGGAAAAGTATACCGATACAGAAAGGATTTTAACAAAGCTATTCTTTTCCAGTCACAGGCCTATGATTATGCGAAATACCTTGATGCAAAAAATGACATCGCTCTTTCACTCATTGCTCTGGGAGAAACGTACAGTGAAAACAACAACCTGAAAAAATCCCTTGAGTATTTCACAGAAGCTGAAAAGCTCTCTAAAGAAATTGGAGCGAACTATCAATTGAAGGAAGCCTATCAGGGACTGGCCGGCACCTATGCAAGAATGGAAGATTTCGGAAAGGCCTTTAAATATCAAAATTTATTACTGAGTATTAAAGATACATTATTCAACCTTGACATTGAAAAGAAACTGGGAACTTTACAATTCGGTTTCGATCTTGAAAAGAAAGAATCACAAATCAGTCTTTTAACAAAGGACAAAGAAATTCAGGATCAGGAATTGAGACGACAGAAAGTCGTTCGTAATAGTTTCATCGGAGGATTTGCCATCGTTCTTTTATTTGCCGCCACATTTTTCGCACAGAAAAATCGTATAGCAAAAGAAAAGAAGCGAAGTGATGAATTATTGCTGAACATCCTTCCGGAAGAAACCGCTGAAGAATTGAAAGCCACCGGAACCGCGAAAGCAAAAAGCATCGATAGTGTAACGGTAATGTTTACCGACTTCAAAAACTTTACCCAGGCCAGTGAAAAACTTTCTGCTGAAGAACTGGTTGCTGAAATTAATTTATGTTACAGTGAATTTGACCGGATCATTACCAAGCATGGTCTCGAAAAAATTAAAACGATTGGTGATGCCTATATGTGCGCCGGTGGATTGCCTGTTCCTAATTCAACCCATCCGGAAGATGTAGTCAGAGCGGGACTGGAGTTTCAGGAATTTATAGCTCAGAATAAAATGAAAAGGGAAAAGGAAGGTCAACCATTTTTTGAATTAAGACTTGGAATTCATACGGGCCCTGTTGTTGCAGGTATTGTTGGAATAAAGAAATTCGCTTATGATATCTGGGGGGATACTGTAAATACAGCATCAAGAATGGAAAGCAGCGGTGCTGTAGGTAAAGTAAATATCAGCGGATTCACCTATAATCTCATCAAGGATAAATTTGTTTGTACGCATCGCGGAATGATTGAGGCGAAGAACAAAGGGCAGATCGAGATGTATTTTGTGGAAAGGCCTGTCTAATAAGTAGATTGTATAAGTCATAAATTAAAATGCATTCTGCTAACATTTTGATTTATAGTGAATTGAAAAAATTAGAATTTTTTTTGCTTGTAATGTATTTTTATTTAAATTGCTTAAAAATCTAACTTTAACTTAAATAACTAAATCTTTCAAAAATGAAAAAAACTCTACTAGCATTACTAACTCTGGCACTGGGAGTTAATGTAAATGCACAAACCCTTTGCACTGCCGGTGAAATATTGGGTATATCGGAAAGCATAAATGGTGGAGGCCCGTCGGGCCAAGGAAGCAATTGTTCTGCAACTATCAGCTTCCCGAATATTGCTGTTCTAAGTGTAATGCGGAATGGTGTAAAAAACGGAATTTTAATTTGGGCATATAGAGCAAATAATGGACAACCTTTTCAATCACTCCCTGCAGGTTGGAATGGGAACAACAATTTTAATTCAATTGAATATGCTGATTTCACTACAGCAAATAACGGAGAATACCGGGTTATTTTTATCGAAGCGGGCACAGGGTGTACTGATACAATAATTAGTCAGGTAACTGTTAATTCCTCTCCATTAGTGAATATCACTAAAACAAACCAATGTAACGGAGTACTTGTTACCGCAACTGACGGAAATAATCCATCCGGAACCGGCAACACTTATGATTGGAATTATAACGGATTTACAAGTAATGCATCCGTACTTTGGACAGGTCTTGGTGGAATGGGCTCTGCCCAATATTGTGTTATAAAAAATAGTTTAGGATGCAAGGACGGAAAGTCTTCCATGAGTCTTTTTCCGCAACCGGGAGTTTATACACTTACCGCTACAAAGAGAAAAATTCTTCCCGGGCAACAATCTAAATTAACTGCTGCCTCCAATTACCCTGTAGCATTTTATAAATGGTTTAAAAACGGAGTGATAATTCCGGGTGCAGCCTCAAATCAATATACTGTTCTATGGCCTGATACCGGTAATTACAGGGTTCGCATGCAACATACCGTTGCCGCAGGTAATTGTAACGTCAATAAGTTTATTACCATTAAAGAAAAGATCGTTTTACGTGCAGGAGACGACATGGTTTATGATGCTCAGTTAACTGCTTATCCTAATCCTGCATCTGACAAGATTTTCATTGGTGGTCACGAAGAAATGGTTGAAATTTATTCTATGAGTGGCACATTGGTATTCCGGGAAACTTTTGCTGCTCCTGTAGCAGAATTATCAATTGTAGGGCTTGAAAACGGATTGTATATTGTTCGCTCGGGTGAACAATACTTGAAGATTTCAGTCAACCACTAATAGAAATTACTAAATACGGATATGTAAAGTAATCTGATCTATAAATTTAAAAACCCTGCTTCCATTAATAGGAAGCAGGGTTTTTAAATTTCTTCCAATTGCAATCTAAATTTTCAGCATGCAAATCAGTTTACGTTATCCTATTTCTTCATTGCAATGACGGGCTATATGAAGGGTCTTAAACATGGTTATTCTATCACAAACTGTTTCCAAACAATAGTTGCCCCTGAGAAAATTGAGAAAAAACCACTTCTTCAAAAAGTATAATCCACAACTACATTCCAATTTACCATATTCACTTTATTGAATACATACTTTGATTCATTGTATGTTTCTCCCAATGCACCTTTGTAGACCATCAACATTTGCATGGAGAGTCCTTTCAAATACCCTGCAAAGCTATATCGGATATCGGCATTCAACTGATTGTAGGAGGGTAAACCGTATTTATTATCAGCCACGTCCTTCACATCAGGTAAATAAAAATGGCCATAACCCAACGAAGGTTTGAGCTTGCCATTAAAAAACGAATACGAAAGTTTTACAACAGCAGCATTCACATCCGCATAACCTTCATTGCGCTCCCGTGGCATGAAAGTATAAAAGGGCTCTCTCCCCCATTCCCGTGGCATTAGAAAACGATCTCCTTCGGGAATATGGGTGTAGTTCAAAGATGCCTCCAGATTACCGTGCTTAAGGCCGGCACTCGTACTGATGACCGTTGAATAACTTCCTTTGCTGATGTACGTTTTCGTTTGATCCTCATTCCCGCCATAATTCAATGCATCTTGTCGAACATACATCGCTCCCAGCTGCAAAGTAGTTATTGATCCAACCGGCAAATTCAAATCTGCACGAACCATAGCTGTATTGAAAACATTTTCGGCAAACTGATCCCATAATTGAATCTTCACTTTCTTCTTCAAATAAGTAAGGCCCAACAAACCAACACCTGCAGATCTTATATTTCCGGCATAATCGGATTTATTTCCGAACTCGTTGAGTCCCCCCGGATAGACCCCATAAGAGTCCTCCACTTTATACCATTCAATAGTAGATCGGGGAGAAATACGATGAATCCATCCACCTTCAATTTTAAAATCCTTCACCTCGTTGAATTCCGCCCAAACTCCTTCCTCAATCGTCCCGCGCATCCTTCCATCCTGCCTGTTGATGAACGGCGTATTTAATTCAAATCGTCCAGCCTCAATTTTAGATTTTCTCCAATTATAGCGAAGGTATAAATCCTCCAACCGATCAAGATCGGATTTGTTATTTGGATTTCTTAAATCAAACAATCCAATTTCATAACGGTTCCCTGATTTAGCAGACGGATCGATTGTACCCAGGTCTGATGATTCGAGATTGAAGATAAAAAAGCCTGTAAGCCCAAACTGAAATCCATGGATTTTATAACTTTCATAACTGATGCCGGCACCAAACGCCAATGCATAATAATCCGTGAGTGCGTCTTGATTATCCGTTGCCATAAAGAAACTCCTTGCATGCGCGTGAAAAACTCCCTTTGTTAAAAGTTTATAACGCAAGCTACTGGTATCTTTTTCCGCCTGAGATGAAGCATGCTCCTGAGCAAAAGATGCAGAATAGAAACTTATAAAAAAGAAAAACGCTATAATGATTTTTAAAAACCTGCTTTCAGATAGGACCATCCCTGCTCTTGTTTAGTAATAATTTCGACTAACCCATAATTTACGGATTCAACATCCTTCAAAAGTTCTTCTTTTGTCACCTTTCGTTGACGCATTGAAAATTCACAGGCTATAAACCGGACACCCTTCTGTTTCATCTTAGAAATTCCCTCTTGCTGTGTCGTCTTATCGGCAATAATCATATCTAAAGCAGGCCCCTGAATCAACACTTCAATTTCAACGCTATCTGCCCAAACCTCCTTCAGATTTTTGAGTTGAAACATCAATGCCTTATGCGCCAGCGTATCTCCGGAAACCAATTGCATGATGACACGATGCTGAGCTGTTTTACTCCCTGATATTTCAGTCTTCCCTGAAGCGGAAGTTTGTGCAAACGACGAGAAGGTATTTATCAAAACAACAACGAATAAGAGTTTAATTTTTTTCATCTTGATCCAGTTTTAAATTTATTTAGTTACAATTTATGCAATAGCTATTTATTAAAATGCAAAACATAAAATCACTTTGACACTTTCTCTGCCTGCGCTGCCATAGCGCTCTTTATCGGTTCAAACGGACCGTATTTATGCTGTGCTTCTGAGTATTGATCAGAGAACGGTCCGAAAGGATGATCTATGGGCTTCTTAGAAATATCCGGCCAGTCGCCTTTTAAATCCTTCTTAGGACGAGGCTGTGAATTCACAAAAGCAGCAAGATCCCAGGCCTCTTCATCAGTCAACTGCGGATTATTATACGTAGCACCCAATGGCATATTCGCCTTCACATACCCTGCAAATCGGGATAGCCTGTACAATCCTGCACCATGATTATAACTACTATTTCCCCAAAGAGGAGGATAGGTATAGGCTGTAGCTTCCGGATTCGGCAATCCCTCACCGTTAGCTCCATGGCAACTCCTGCACTTCTGCTCATAAATACCCTTTCCCTTTTCCGGATCTGCCGGGCGATCCATAAACGCAAGTTCCAACAGACCGCTACCCTTTGGTTTCTCTCCTTTCTTCACTTCGCTTCCCAGCCAATGAATATACGCTACCATGGCTTTCATTTCCTTACTATCGTCCGGTAAAGGTTGGCCATTCAGACTTCTTTCCAAACAATCATTTACGCGCTTTTCAATACTTTCGATGGCACCGGAGCGTGCACGAAATTTCGGATAAGTGGAAGCTACGGCACTGTAATTATTACCATAGGCTCTGGTTCCTGCATCCAAATGGCAATTCTGACAATTCATACCATTTGTAATAGAAGCCACCTTACCTTTTGGTCCGAGATAAAAAGCTGTATTCGCAATGAGATCACGACCGTAAACAATTTCTTCCGTGACGGCGTCATCAATATCCGGAGCAAGCCATAATCCTTTTTCTTCAACAATAACTTTAACAGGATTTTTCTTTACCGCTGTTTCTTCTGTTTTACTTCCGGTTTTTAAAAGCGCTTTCATCTTCTCCGGACCTACGTTATTATAAAATACAATTACTAATACTGTAAACAACAGCAGCACCACGATGCTGACAAGCGCTTTGATAGCAAGCAGTAATGCCTTACTTAGATCATTCGAATTATTTACAGCCGACGACATCTGTTTAATAATTATCTGAATTCATAGGTGGTTCCCTGCAATTGAGTCAGCAACGTAGACGGAAAATCTGTCGCAGTTGACCTTCCCTCTATTTTCGGGGACACCACTTTTTTAAAGGAGAGGTATTCTTCAATGACATCATGCATCAGGACTCCCAATTTCTTTGGCGACTTCACTTTCTCTATACGACACAACACATCCTCCGGATCACCTTCTCTTTCACAGGCAACAATTGAATATTCCTTTTCAAGATCCAGTGACTTACCTTTTACTTTAACCCAATTGACGCGCTTACCGAATTCATTATTGATGGTAAAATTCACTTGCATACCGGCGAAGCGAACAAACCATCCACCAAAACGCTTTGATGGATCTTTGGCAAAAGCATTCTGCAATTCCTTCTCTAACCAATCCCAAATTTGTTTTCCGGTAACCATTGCGGTTTTCGCTTCACTATCAACGGGCAGCATGTTCCACAAAAACTCCTTGGTAATAGCTGCTTTTCCTGTTTTCGGATCCACATTCAAGGGCTGACAAAAGCGGAAACCATTACTCAATGCGATATCCGGTTTAAATTTCCAAATGATCGCATCGGTCAGCATATTATCCATGGGTGTTTCCATCACAAAATATCTCACCAGAGGTGTGCTGGAATAACCAATTACTTTCTTTAAATCCTTTTCAAATGGAGCAGCTACCTGCTCAATGAGTTGTTGCAATTCAGGGTCGGGTGAATATTTTTCAGGATCCACATCCAGCAATTGATAATTATAGGATACCAAAACGCCCTTTTCCAATATCAACTCCAGCTTTCCGAGGAAGGAACCGAAAGCACCACATTCCAACACTTTGGTGTACTTACATTGAATAGGCTCTCGCACCCGCTCATGGGTATCTGCCCCCAATATAAAATCAACACCTTCAACAACGGGATTATTGGCAAGACCCACCTGTTGCGCAAGGCCCATATGCGTCACAAGAAATACCAGCTGACATCCTTCTGTTTCACGCAGTAGTTTTACATAGCGCGCTACGTTCTTCTCTGCATGTTCGAAACGGATACCTTCACTATATGCCGGAGACTGGCGTTTGGGGATGAGATGATCTGTATAACCAATAAAACCCAGCTTGATTCCGTTAATCATCTTTATCCAATACGGTGGATAAATCAATTCACCATTGGCATCGTCATCGGTTTTATGCCACATGTTCGCACATATTTTCGCCGCTGTTGAATGCCCCATATCATACAACATTTTCTTCTTCTTATACACTACCTCCCAATTTCCGGGTAGCATCAAATCAAAATCAATATTATTAAAAACGGGAATCATCGCTTCTCCTTCAGTGAGTGATGCAACGGCATGCCCGTGATAATAATCACCACCATCTATCAGAATGGTCTGATCCGGAGTTTTACTTCTGAACGAATTGATCATCGTTTTCAAAACAGCCAATCCACCACGTTTTCTGTAAACAGGCTTGCCCTCTTCCCAGAAAAATTCATCATGTGTATGCAATTGCGCATGAATATCGGAAGTATATAAAATTGTTATTTTTTGCGTTAAGGATTTGGGCACCACCGGTTCCGGGAGCTCTGCGGTATCTTTGAAAACATCCGCATGCAAGGGTGTAAGCGGAATCATTGCGGCACCGAGTCCCAGTGCTGCGGACTTCCTGAGAAAATCACGACGTGAGCCGGAGTTACTGCCGGTTTTATCATCCTTATTCATAGTGTATTTATTAATGAGGTAATTTATCTCTGAAGTAACCATACACCCAAGTACCGGCGACAGCACTCAATAAAGTAACGACTATAACGGTGGCGCCTGAACCAATTTGAGCAAATAATGGTCCGGGGCAAGCCCCTGTAATCGCCCAACCGAAACCAAAAATCAATCCACCATATACATTTCCCTTATTGAAAGTCTTGGGTTGAAATTCTATCGTTTCACCACTGAGTGTTTTTAAATTGAACTTCTTAATCAGGAAGACGGAAAGCATACCAACTGCGACAGCACTGCCAATCACACCGTACATGTGAAAAGATTGCAGACGGAACATTTCCTGAATACGGAACCAGCTGATGATTTCTGCCTTTACAAAAACAATTCCGAAGAGGATACCCACTATAAGATACTTAATATTACTGTACCATTTTGCAGGTGTTTCACTACTGTTTACACAAATCGTTTGCTGAGAACGGATATCGATATCAGACTTGACTATTGTTTTATTTTCAACGAGGCTATTTTTCATTTTTTTTCTATCAGAGGTTTAAAATAAAAGGAAGAATCAGATTGGCCATCAGGAATCCACCTGCCATAAAGCAACAGGTAGCAATCAGAGACGGCCATTGTAATGTAGAGAGTCCCATAATAGCGTGACCACTGGTACAGCCGCCGGCATAGCGGGTTCCGAACCCCACCAGAAAACCACCAACCACTATCATCAGAAAACCTCTCAGGGTAAGCAGAGATTCCCAATTAAAAATATCTGCAGGTACAAGTCCGGAATAATCGGTAATTCCATACGTACTCAATTCTGAAGCAAGATTAGGATTCAACTGAACAGGATCAGGATTGGCAAGAAACTGGACGGTCAGAAATCCTCCTAACAAAATTCCCGCAACAAAGAAGAGGTTCCAGACTTCCTTTTTCCAGTCATAACTGAAGAAAGGAATATTTGCCGGAATACACGCAGCACAGATATGTCTCAGGGAAGAACTGATCCCGAAGGCCTTGTTACCAATCAGGAGTAGTGCCGGTACAGTGAGACCGATCAAGGGTCCGGCGATGTACCAGGGCCAGGGTTGTAAGATGGAAGCTATCATATAGTAGTTTTACGTTTTCCTTAGTTGTTCAACGGGTCATCTAAGGTTTTGCAAAAATAAAGATAGTGATCTTCCTCAGTTTGCAACCTTTGTTACAATCAAATTATTTTTAAAAATGAAAATCCATACAGAAGACCATCTTTTGTTTACCTATTGAGAAATCCGTTTAAAGTAGTAATTATTCAGCCAGTTTTTATATACCGGATCCAGAAACTCAATCTTCCCACCATCAATATCAATTATCTCCTTCTGTTGCAGCGCATATTTGATTTTAAGCACATTTGCTGAGGTACCCAGCCTGTATTTCTCCAACATCTCCCGAGAACTGAACTTTTGGGACTCATCCCCCAATGCCGCAAGAAAATTCACTTGTTTAGGGCTCAGGCTATCCGTCAGGTTCTGAAACAGCATACTCAACTGCAAGGTCAGGGATTCAAAAGCTTCAACAATAATTTTGTTGGTACAGGATTTACCACTTCTCAGCCACGACAATTGCGCCAATTGCTGAACATAGTAGGGATGATTTTCCACCATACTGCTTATCATTACCGCCTGTTGCTCTGTAATTTTTTTGCCTGTTTGTGCAAAACGATCCACTAAAAATTTCTTCCAATCATTCTCACTTATTTTCTGAAGAAAAATAATGTCACCGAACTTATAAAAAGGCATAGATACAGCAGTAAATACATGCATCATCATACTTCTTTTACTTCCGTACAAGCAATAGGTCACGTGACGCTGTGTTTGAAACGCTGCTCTCAGTTTTCTCTGAAAAGCCTTTGTTTCCTTAAAGTCTGCTATTTGCTGAAACTCATCAATACACAAGATCAGATGCACTTTCTTAGCCGCTGCTATATTCTCTGCCAAATTCAGGATTTCGTCAGGACTTTTCATCAACTCTTTATAATTCAGACTCAGGCTAAATTCATTATTGGGTTCAGGACTATAAGTTACCGAGGGTATAAACCGGCTGATAAACTTTCGGGTAAACGACAGACGTTCTTCCCATTTTGAAGAAGTAGATTTTATAACTTCCTGAGCCAGATACCGGTAAAACTCCTCCTCTGAACGGGTATTGTATAAATCAAGAAAACAAAAAACAAGATTGCTCTTCTTTTTTCCTGCTTCTTCCGCTGCCTTTTTCACCAACGAAGATTTACCCCATCTCCTGGGTGAAATGATAATCGTATTTACCCCACCCTGAAAATTCTGATTTAAACGGAAAAGCTCCTGGTTCCGGTTGGTGAACTCCGAACCAAATGCCAATTTACCAAAAATAAATGGTGTAATCATGGATCATTTCTACAGTTGCAAATTTACAACAATTAGCAAAGTTACTGAAGAATAAGTTATCATTTTGTAAGTTACTTTATGGTAAGTTACCTTTTTGTAAGTTACTATATGGTAACCAATAATGAGATGCCATTTTTAGTTGTTAACCAATTGTTTATAAATTTAACAGCGAATTGATTTCAATGAAAAAGCAGCATAGGATTTGAATATATACCAGGGTTTTCCTTGTCAATACTGCAACATTTTGCAGAAAAAGGAAAAAATAAGATACAGGCCAATTCCTGGTCAAGGCCCGGAAAAATTGCAATAAAGCATTTGCTCCACTATTTATTCTGTACAAATTCGGGAGTTAAATATTTAAAAAACAGGAAGTCTATCCCACTTTTGAGCAGATCAACATTACTGTTTTTGAATAAAATAACTTTTAATGAAGGCATAAATAAGCCCTCTATATCAAAATAGAATTAAATTTGAGCCAATCTATGGGCGCAACGTCATTACTTATACTTACTCTTGCGGCAATAGCCTTCTCTGCAGGTGGAATTCTTGTTTCAAAATTTTTTGTGAAAGGATCTGTAAATCCCCGAAAAGGGCAACCCTATGAATGCGGTGTTCCAACTACAGGACAAACATGGCTTCAATTTCAGGTGGGATATTACCTCTTTGCTTTGATATTCCTGATTTTTGATGTGGAATTAGTATTTCTCTACCCCTGGGCAACAGTAGTAAAAGAGATTGGATGGATGGCATTCGTGGATATTCTCATCTTCTTCTTCATTCTCTTTCTGGGATTTCTGTATGCCCATAAAAAAGGAGCATTAAAATGGATGTAAAACAAAATACTGCCAATTTCCCGGGAACCATACATGAGGTGCCCGGAGGAGGTGTTGTATTGAGTACACTTGACGATGTCATCAATTGGGCTCGCTCGAATTCCCTATGGCCTTTGACCTTTGCTACCAGTTGTTGTGGGATCGAAATGATGTCAGTGGCAGGTGCTAAATACGATTTCTCCCGCTTTGGTTTCGAAGTGGCGAGAGCAACACCGCGTCAGGCAGATGTGATCATCATTGCCGGAACAATTGTTAACAAGATGGCACCTGTACTGAGGCGACTCTATGATCAGATGGCCGACCCGAAATATGTGATTGCCATGGGTGCTTGTGCGATAAGCGGAGGTCCTTTTTTCTATAACACATATTCCGTAGTTAAAGGCGCGGATCATGTGATCCCTGTGGATGTGTATGTAGCTGGATGTCCTCCACGACCCGAAGCACTCCTTCATGCATTGATCGCTCTTCAGGAAAAAATAAAAAGTGGTATGACCCGTGAACAAATCAGAGAGGAGAAACCGCAATAAGCAATGTGCCGGAAATGACAACAGAGGAATTGAAAATAATAATGGAAGAACTGCTGCCCGGTGCATCTTTTGAAGAAGGTACCGAGTGGCTTACACTAAATACCGGACCGGAAGGATTCAAAAATTTTGCACTGCAGCTTAGAAACCGGGAAGATATCCTTTTCGATTACCTCTTTTGCATGACGGCTGTTGACTGGAAAACCCATTTCTCGATGGTGTATCATTTTTCGTCTACAGTATTCCGTCATACGTTGGTGGTAAAAGTAAAATTGGATAAAAACGAACCTGCTGTGGATACCCTCTCCGCTATCTGGAGAACTGCGGAGATGCATGAACGTGAGGCCTATGATTTGATGGGCATTGTCTTCACCGATCATCCTGACCTGAGGAGACTGTTTTTAACTCCAGACCACGAAGGATACCCCCTGCGAAAAGACTATGAGGACCCTGTTAATATGATTAAACTCTGATTATGCTCGAAGAAATCGGCACCAACGACCAGGGTGATATGATCATCAATGTCGGACCTCAACATCCATCCACACATGGTGTATTGCATTTGGTCATTACCTTGCATGGTGAAACCATTAAAAAAGTTGAACCACATCTCGGTTATATACATCGCTCCATAGAAAAAATGTGCGAGAGTTTATCCTACAGACAATTTATTTATGTTACCAGTCGTATGGATTATCTCTCCTCTCACATTAACAATCATGCCTGTGCGATTTGTGTAGAAAAAGGATTACAATTGGAAATCCCTGCACGAGCTCAGGTGATCCGTGTGTTGATGGATGAACTCACCCGCCTGGCTTCACACTTACTATGGTGGGGCGCACTCGCCATGGATCTTGGAGCCTTTACTCCCTTCTTTTATTCGTTCCGTGAGCGGGAGATGATCAATGAGATCATGGAAGACACCTGCGGAGCGAGATTAACGATGAATTATATTGTTCCCGGCGGACTCATGATGGACCTCCACCCGGATTTCCAACGTAAGGTGAAAGAATTTCTTCGGCTTTTCCGTTCTAAAATTCACGAGTATGATGAGTTGGTAACCGGAAATATAATTTTTCAAAGCCGCACTAAAAATGTAGGAGTAATTTCAAAAGAAGATGCAATTTCCTATGGCTGCAGTGGACCAACAGCCAGAGGGAGCGGCGTCAGTTGTGATATACGCAAACTTTATCCCTATGAAGTTTATGACACCTTGCAATTTGATGAAGTAGTAGAACATGGTGGGGATTCCTTTGCGAGATATAAAGTAAGAATCGGTGAAATGATTCAAAGTATGCATATTATTGACCAGTTAATTGATAATATTCCCGAAGGTGAAATACAGGCAAAGACTAAAGCGGTATTGAAATTACCTAAGGGGGACTTCTACAGCAGAGTGGAAACAGCACGTGGAGAGTTAGGCGTTTACATTATCAGCGAAGGTGGAACTACACCTTACCGCATCAAATTCAGATCACCCGGATTCTCTAATCTAAGCGCCCTTGATCATATGGTGCGCGGAGGAAAAATTGGTGACCTGATGGCTACGATGGGAACGTTAGATCTGGTAATACCGGATATTGATCGTTGAAAAGGTTTAATGTTCAATGTTTAAGGTTTAAAGTTCAATGTTTAAAGTTCAATGTTCAAGGTTTACCATGAAGCGTATCGCTTTTCGCGATTCTGCTTCATGGTTTAAGGTTATAGAATAGGATAGAATGTGATTTAATTTTCAAATGGGATTATTTAGAATTGATTTAGCAGGTGAACATAAAATGGATGGGAGTAGAGGGATGACGAGGGTTGGAAAATAAAATTAAAGATGGAATGATAAGTCTTGAAAATATAACACAAGGATTGCAAGGTTGGTTGCAGACAACATTGGGAGAGCCGTGGGCATTCCTTATTGTTTGCGTTATCGTGGGAATTGCAGCCATTACTCTTTTTGCAGTGTTGGGACTGGCATTGGTGTATATGGAAAGGAAAGTGGCGGCGCTTATGCAGATACGAATCGGACCTAACCGTGTGGGACCAAAAGGAATTTTCCAGACGAGTGCGGATACGTTGAAGTTAGTAATGAAGGAAGGACTCACACCCGATGGTGCGGATAAATTTCTTTTCAATCTTGCGCCCTTCATGGTAATGATTGCCGCCATGCTTATTTTGGCTCCTATTGGTTTCGCCCGAAATTTTCAAATCTGGGATCTGAATATTGGTGTCTTATATGTCGCTGCAATTTCTTCAGTAGCTGTCATCGGTATTTTAATGGCCGGTTGGTCCAGTAATAATAAATATTCGCTACTCGGTGCTATGAGAAGTGCTGCGCAGATTGTAAGCTATGAACTTTCTGCCGGATTATCCATTCTTGCTATCGTAGTACTCACCGGTAGTCTAAAAATAAGTGATATCATTTACTCTCAGGAAAATGGCTGGTGGATCATTAAAGGTCATATTCCTGCCATCATTGCCTTTATTATTTTCCTCATTGCAGTAACAGCTGAAACCAATCGCGCACCCTTCGATCTGGCTGAAGCAGAATCGGAGTTAACAGCAGGATTTCACACGGAGTATTCCGGTATGCGGTTCGCGCTCTTTTTCCTCGCCGAGTACATCAATATTTTTATCGGATGTGCAATTGGTGCTACGCTCTTCTTAGGAGGATGGATGCCCTTTCACATTGGGAATTGGGAGGGATTCAATCAGGTGATGGATTATATTCCTTCTTCGCTCTGGTTCCTTGGCAAAACGATGTTTCTGATATTCCTGATCATGTGGTTTCGATGGACCTTCCCCGTCTCCGTGTGGATCAGTTACTGAATCTGGAATGGAAATACCTGCTTCCCATCAGCATGGTAAATCTATTGCTTGTTACACTAATTGCAATCATGGGATGGCATTTATAAATCAATAATTAAAAGAAGAAATGTTTCTTACAGATTATATAAAAACAGTTGTGAGTACCCTGGGCTCCCTGCTAAAAGGCATGAAGCTGACAGGTTACTATTTTACCCATCCTAAGGAAATTATTACAGAGCAGTATCCTGAAGTAAAACCTGTACTGGCGGAGCGATTCAAGGGAGAGGTGATTATGCCACACAATGAAAACAACGAACATCGTTGCACCGGCTGCACGGCCTGTGAGTTGGCTTGTCCGAATGGTACGATAAAAATTGTGACGAAAAGCGAAGTCAATGCTGAAGGAAAAAAGAAAAAGGCAATTGACACTTTTGTTTACCGACTCGAACTTTGTACGATGTGTAATCTTTGCATTATTTCCTGCCCATCCGACGCCATCATCATGTCAAACGCTTTCGAGCATAGTGTATATGATCGCCGGCAATTCACGAAAGTCCTGAATAAGCCCGGCTCTAAAATTATGGAGGGTGTAGAATGATGAATATGTCCGCCATTGCTTTCTATTGTATCTCCGCATTTATTCTGATGACGGGGCTGCTTGCCGTTACCAATTCCAATTTGTTTCGTTCGGCAATTAGTTTGCTTTTTTCACTCATCGGAATCGCAGCGCTCTACTTCTGGATGGAGGTGGAATTTGCCGCTGCCGTACAGATTATTGTTTATGTGGGTGGCATTGTCGTACTTATTATATTCTCCATTTTTCTCACCAGCGAAGAAGGCAATCATATGCCATCCCCCTTTACCAGAAGATCGGTATTTGGGGCATTGGCCGGGCTGGCCGGTGCAGCATATACTTGTTTGCTCATAGCGGAGAACAGCTGGAAGGCGGGAGATGGTTCAACATTTGATCCTTCTGTCAGAAAAATAGGCTTTCTACTTGTAGACAATTCGCCGGAAAGCTATGTATTGCCCTTTGAAGTGGTGAGCATATTATTGCTTGCCGCGATGATAGGATGTATTGTCATTGCCATAAAATCAAGACCTGAAGAAAAATGAGCGCTGTCCCTTTAACACATATCATTTGCATGAGTTCCATACTTTTCTTTATCGGAGCTTACGGATTCCTCACCCGCAGGAATATGATCGCCATGCTTATCTCTTTAGAATTAATGCTGAACAGCGTAAACATAAATTTCATTGCTTTCAACAAATACCTGTTCCCGGATAATATCGATGGACTGGGATTTACCATCTTCATCATAGCCATTGCTGCTGCAGAAGCTGCTGTAGCTATTGCCATAATTATTAATCTGTATAGGAATACCCGTTCCATTGATGCCGAAAAAGCAAACGAATTGAAATATTGATTATCCATCCCGAGCGAATGAACCTACCGATGAATTTACTTCTGATACCCTTACTTCCGCTGTTCACCTTTTTACTGTTGGGCATCTTTGGAAGGAAATATCTTAGCCATATAGCCGGAATTATTGGCACGACGTCCCTTTTCATTTCATCCCTGCTTTCTCTGCAAACGGCCTATAACTATTTTGCTCATCC
This sequence comes from Bacteroidota bacterium, assembly GCA_016713925.1. Classification (NCBI taxonomy): domain Bacteria; kingdom Pseudomonadati; phylum Bacteroidota; species Bacteroidota bacterium. Next base: position 671,710 of record JADJOH010000008.1, on the reverse strand, counting down.
TATCGGAGATGCATATACGCAAATCGTTGCCTGGAAGATGACATGGCTCCCCTTTTCACCCGGAGTATCTATTGACATAGGAATACTACTTGACCCGATTTCTGTGATGATGCTTGTGGTAGTGACGCTGGTATCCCTGATGGTGCATATTTATAGTCTGGGGTATATGAAAGGGGAGGATCGCTTTGCCACTTACTATTCCTTTCTTTCCTTATTTACCTTTTCGATGCTTGGCCTTGTGGTATCCGTTAATATTTTCCAGATTTATATGTTTTGGGAATTAGTAGGTGTTTCTTCCTTCCTGCTCATTGGCTATTACTTCGACAAACCCTCGGCCGTTGCTGCATCCAAAAAAGCATTTATTGTTACCCGCTTTGCTGATCTGGGCTTTCTTATCGGTATACTGGCGCTTTCTTATCATGCTCACACACTCGACTTTCCAACGCTTATCGAACGCCTCACCACCTATGATTCACCCTGGCTCAACTCCGCGATCACCTCCTCCTTTTTAGGATTAAGTGCACTCACGTGGGGTCTTGTTCTTGTATTTATCGGCGGAGCGGGAAAAAGTGCAATGTTTCCGTTACATATTTGGTTGCCAGATGCGATGGAAGGTCCAACACCGGTATCCGCATTGATCCATGCCGCTACCATGGTGGTAGCAGGTGTTTTTCTGGTAGCAAGATTATTTCCTGTCTTTTCAATTTCATGTCCGGGTGCGCTGGAACTGGTCATGTGGGTAGGTGCGATATCCGCACTCTTTGCTGCCATCATTGCCTGTACCCAAACCGATATTAAACGGGTGCTGGCCTACTCCACCATGTCACAAATCGGTTATATGATGTTCTCGCTTGGCGTTTCCGGTTTTCATGGCGTTGATGGACTAGGTTATACTGCTTCCATGTTTCATCTGTTCACGCATGCCTTCTTCAAAGCACTTTTATTCCTTGGTGCCGGTGCTGTCATACACATGATTCATAGTAACGACATGAAGGATATGGGTGGACTTCGGAAATCTATGCCCGTTACTCAATTTACTTTTCTGATTGCCTGTTTGGCCATTTCAGGTATTCCTCCCTTTGCCGGTTTCTTCAGTAAAGAAGAAATACTCACTGCAGCCCGGAACAGCAACATGTTAGTTTATTATATCGCATTACTAACGGCAGGTATTACCGCATTTTACATGTTCAGACTGTACTTCAATATCTTCTGGTCGAAGGAACCGACGAATGCTCATCACGACAGCCATGACCACGGCGAAGGAACACTTTCCATGAAAATACCATTGCTGATTTTAAGTGCCGGAGCGATTGGTGCCGGATTTATTCCATTTGGCAATTATGTATCAGCTGATGGACATCATTTACATATACCCTTTGAAATCACTTCCGCCATCCTTCCTGTTGTTGTCGCGCTCACGGGAATCGGCATTGCCTACTTTCTCTACTTTAAAAAGAATGAAAAACCGGATCAAATTGCTACGTCGCTCAGCGGACTATATACCACGGCTTACCGAAAATTCTATATCGACGAAGTCTACCTGTTCGTCACTAAAAAAATTATCTTCCCACTCATCGGACAACCGGCCGCGTGGATTGACAAGACTATTGTAGACGGAACCATGAACGGATTGGCCACTGCTGTAGTTTGGAAATCCAATCTTATCAAAGGAATTCAATCGGGTAAAATACAGGATTATGCACTTTACTTTTACGCGGGCATATTCGGATTAGCTGTATTGGCCATCTATCTCTCCATCTAAACACTCATGAACCTCCATCTACTTCTCCTCCTTCCGGCACTTACGGCTTTAGCAACGCTCATCTCCAAAGAGCTAAAGACGGTTCGGATGATTGCATTTATAGGATCGGCCATCCAACTTGTATTGAGTTTTATTTTGCTGGCAAGTTTCACCGCTGAAAGAGCAGCCGGAAATACTGCTCCTATGCTCTTCTACTCCACATATTCCTGGTTTCCACAACTCGGGATTGCCTATACAACGGGCGTTGATGGAATTTCTGTGGCAATGATATTACTGGCAGCTGTGGTGGTGGTGTCCGGTGTTCTGGTATCCTGGAAGATGCAAAAACTTTCACGGGAATTCTTCTTCCTGCTCATGTTACTCAGTGCCGGTGCATATGGATTTTTTATATCGCTGGATTTGTTTACCCTTTTCTTCTTTCTGGAAATTGCTGTAATTCCCAAATTTCTGTTGATTGGTGTTTGGGGTAGCGGCAAAAAAGAATACAGTGCAATGAAACTGGCGTTGATGCTGATGGCAGGATCTGCTTTTGTCTTCCTTGGGTTGCTGGGCATGTATTTCAATAGTGCTGATGCATCAGGACATTATACTTTTGACTTACTCGAACTATCGGCAAGGCCTATCCCCTTATCAGCGCAAATGATTTTCTTCCCGCTGGCTTTTGTTGGTTTTGGAATTTTTGGCGCCTTGTTCCCCTTCCATACCTGGGTTCCTGACGGACATAGTTCGGCGCCAACAGCAGCGTCGATGTTCCTCGCAGGTATTTCGATGAAACTGGGAGGATATGGTTGCCTGCGTGTAGCCACTTATCTCATGCCTGAAGCCGCTCATGAATATGCTCCTTTGATTATCCTGTTATCCGCTATTGCAATTATTTATGGTGCTTTTGCCACAATGATGCAGACAGATCTCAAATATATCAACGCGTACTCCTCTGTAAGCCATTGCGGATTTGTATTGCTGGGCATCGGTATGCTTAATGAAACTGCCATTACCGGAGCGGTGATGCAAATGGTATCACATGGTCTGATGACAGCCCTTTTCTTCGCCGCCATTGGAATGATTTACGAACGCACGCATACCCGCATGGTGGCACAGCTGGGCGGATTGCTGAAAGTAATGCCGTTTATCTCTTCCATCTTCGTTATTGCGGGACTCTGTTCACTCGGCTTACCCGGCTTCAGTGGATTTGTATCAGAGATGACCATATTCATGGGTGCCTGGCAACATGCAGATCTTTGGTACCGCGCCGCTACCATTGCCTCCTGCGCCTCCATTGTAGTAACGGCGGTGTATATACTAAGAGCAGCAGGAAAAGCCATAATGGGACCAATCGCCGATGAACATCATCTTCATCTTGGTGATGCCGCATGGAACGAAAAGCTGGCAGCAGTATTACTCCTGAGCGGAATTGTTGTCATTGGTATTGCCCCCTTCTGGCTGACTCAACTTATCACACCCGGCGTAAACGGAATCATGACCAACATTGGTCGCACCTTATCATTTTAAGCACGAGCATATGATCTATGAATTTCTTCTATTAATGAAACATGAGCTCCTGCTCTGCGGGTTGCTTTTTGCCGTGCTCATTTTAAAAATAAGCGAAAGCAATGACCAGAATAGAAACTGGACGCTCATCATAAATGTATTGCTCACTTTGAATTTTGTAGCAGGATTCTTTTTCAATAGCAGCGGTGAACTCTTCAATGGCATGTTTAAAACGAATGACCTGCTACAATTAGAAAAGAACATTCTGAACCTGGGACTATTAATTGTGTCGCTACAGGCCTACCCCTGGATAAAAACACACAGACACCTTCCTGAGTTCTATATGTTGATCCTTTCTACCTTAACCGGGATGTTTTTTATGATTTCATCAGGACATATGCTACTCTTTTACATCGGCCTGGAGTTATCTACAATTCCAATGGCAGCATTGGCAAACTTCAATCTTAACAAAAGACAATCATCGGAAGCCGGCATGAAAATGATCATGTCGTCTGCTTTCAGTTCTGCATTGCTGCTGATGGGAATATCACTCCTTTATGGTACCACAGGTGCATTATCCTTTTCTGAAATCAGTACTTCATTAACCGGCTCACCCTTACAACTCTTTTCCTTTGTTCTATTGTTCACGGGCTTTGCTTTCAAACTATCGGTTGTTCCCTTTCATTTCTGGACGGCTGATGTTTATGAAGGGGCTCCAATACCTGTTACCGCTTACTTGTCGGTTGTTTCAAAATCTGCAGTTGCCTTCGTATTTGTATCCGTCCTTTATCATGTATTCGGTGGACTGTCAACCACCTGGTATTTTCTTTTGTTTCTCACCGCAGTGCTTACGATAGGCATCGGAAATCTATTCGCTATACGACAGCAAAACATAAAACGATTTCTTGCATTTTCTTCCATTGCACAAGTAGGATTCATCCTTATTGGTATTTCTGCGGGATCACAGGAAGGCGAAGCTTCAGTCATCTATTTCCTGCTCATCTATCTCTTCTCCAACTTAGGTGCATTTGGTGTGGCCAATATCATCAGTACCGCCACCGGAAAAGAAAATATCGATGACTATAAAGGTCTCTATAAAACAAATCCTGCACTGAGCTGGATATTGACTATATCACTTTTCTCACTCGCAGGCGTTCCACCTACTGCAGGCTTCTTTGGAAAATTATTTCTACTTACTGCAGGGGCATCTACCGGCAATTACATCCTTGCCGGCTTTGCTTCTATCAACATGGTGATCTCCATGTATTATTATCTGCGCATAGTAAAGGCGATGTTCATGGATCCAAACGAAACACCTATTGCTTCTTTGACAATGAACAGAGTTCCGGGTATAGCATTGGTGATTTGTCTGGTTGGAATACTGATCACAGGATTCTACGGAGGCATATACAGTTTTATACATACGCTGAGCAGCGGCATCTGAAAAAAAAATATCAACCATGGCCATCAATAAAAATCACGAATTTGAAGAATTAGACGGCGTGAAATGCTGTATTGTTGAAAGAGCAGTAACTCCGGACCGTGCTCAGTTTTTAAAAACTCTTTTAGAAGGAAACGGGTATACGGTAGTCGTTAGTGGAATTATTCCAAAAGCTGCACCTGTGCCTCCTCCTGCTGATGGCGAAACCCCTGCACCACCATCACCTCCTCCTGCACCCACCCAATTTACAGTGGGCGTAACAGATATGACCTTTAATACCATCAATGCCATTTTTGGAAGATTGTTACGCACAAAAGAAGGGCATGTCGTTACCCTTGCCTACTGGAAGCAAAACGAAATCATTTCCAATGATGAAGTACCCTATTTTGAATTTAATAAGTGATTATTTTGCCCTTTGCTCCTAGCCTCTTGCTACTGGCTGCTCGCTGGATTATGTAATGAATTAATTCTCTGAATTATTTTAGACTCTATATGCTGCCGATTTGTCTTTAGCTTTTTGAAAGTAATATGAGGAGACTTTCAATTCTCAAAAACATTCTGAACTAAAAATTTTACTCAAAAAATAAGCTAGCAGGTAGAATTCGCGAGGCTACATTTCTCCGGGAGGCCCCCCTCGCGATGGGGAACGGCGACTCCCCAAAGGTGGCAAGTAGCCGGTAGCCGGTAGCTCGAAGCCGGTAGCCGCGAGGCTCTATTTCCTATTGGAGATTTCGCTCGCGATGAGGAGCGTCGTTCCCCACCGGTAGCCAGAAGCAAATCGTTACAAATTTCGAAGTGTCAATAATTTTTCCCAGTGACTGTCGATTTCATGCTCTTCACGATGCAGAAAATCCTCTGCTCTTGCCGGATTGTTCGTGCGTATGACATCGAATCGTTGTTCTTTGTAAAGGAAATCCTCCACCGGTATTGATGCATCCTTGGAGTCCAGACTGAAACGTTCGCCTTTCGCTTTATGCGGATTATAACGGAAGAGCGGCCAGTATCCCGATTTCACCGCATTGATTTGATGTTCGGCACCTTTTGCCATATCATATCCATGTGCTATACAATGACTGTAGGCAATCACAATGGATGGGCCGGGAAAAGCTTCTGCCTCCAGCAATGTACGGACGGTATGCAGATCATTTGCTCCAATGGCAATCTGTGCCACATAGGCATTACCGTGAGCAATAGCCTGAAGAGCCAGATCTTTTTTAGAAGTTTGCTTTCCCTTTATCGCAAACTTCGCGCTGGCACCCATTGGTGAAGCCTTGGATTTTTGGCCACCGGTATTCGAATAGACCTCTGTATCCAATACAAGAATATTTACTTTTTCTCCTGTCGACAAAACATGATCCAGACCGCTGAAGCCAATATCATAGGCCCATCCGTCTCCCCCGATTATCCACACTGATTTATCAGAGAGGAAATCGGTCAGTTGCAGTAGTTCCTTTGCATGAGGATGGTCCAGTGTACGCAGCACTTCCCTGAGTTTTGTAATTTGCTTTCGTCTGTTTTTAAAATCACCTTCCGATGTCTCGGGCGATGTAAGTATTTCTTCTGCTAATTCAGGACCTACTAAATTCTTAATCCGATGCAACAACTGTGTGGCATTTTCTTTCTTCTTATCGGTAGCCAACTTCAACCCCAAACCAAATTCAGCATTATCTTCGAAAAGAGAATTCGCCCAAGCCGGCCCGTGTCCTTCTTTATTCGTAGTCCATGGTGTTGTTGGAAGATTCCCGCCAAAAATCGAAGAGCATCCCGTCGCATTTGCCACTATCATTCTGTCGCCAAAGAGCTGTGTTAACAATTTAATATAGGGTGTTTCTCCACAGCCCGAACAGGCACCGGAGAATTCAAATAAGGGTTCATAAAACTGAGTACCCTTTACGGTATTACGATTCACTCTTTCACGATCCAGGTCAGGGAGTCCGAGGAAGAAATCCCAGTTCTGCTGCTCTTGTTCTCTGAGTGGCAATTGGTCCATCATATTAATGGCCTTATGACCCTTTTCCGTTTTACTTTCTATTGGACATACTTCCACACAAAGATTACATCCGGTACAATCCTCCACCGCTACCTGCAGCGTATACACCTCACTTTCTCTGTCGAATTCCTTACCGACCGGCGCGGTAAACTTAAAGTTTGATGGAGCTTTATCTACTTCTGATTTATCATACACTTTACAACGTATGGCTGCATGCGGACAAATGATAAAACACTTTCCGCATTGCGAACAGAGGTCAGCATCCCAAACGGGAACTTTATCGGCAATATTTCTTTTTTCGTATTGCGTTGTACCGGATGGATAGGTACCGTCAACAGGAAAAGCGGAAACGGGAAGATGATCTCCTTCGCCTGCCAGAATTGCACCTAAAACATTCTTCACAAATAAAGGAGCCTGATCAGCAACAAGTGCTTCCGGCTTTAATTCTCCAATTTTCATTTTAGAATAATCAATCTGATGCAGATGTGCCAGTGCTTCATCCACCGCATGGTAGTTCTTTTGAACAGCGGCTTCTCCTTTTCGGGAATACGATTTATAAATGGCTTCCTTAATCTTAGAAATCGCCAGTTCCCGGGGAAGAACATTACTGATAGCGAAAAAACAAGTTTGAAGAATCGTGTTGATACGGGAACCCATCCCTGTTTCCCGGGCGACAGCGGATGCATTGATCACAAAGAATTTAAGTTCCTTTCTAATGATCTCTTCCTGAATGGTGTCGGGCAAACGATCCCAAACCTCATTCGTTTCAAATGGTGCATTCAGTAAAAAAGTTGCTCCCTTCTCGGCATATTTCAGTACATCATACTTTGTCAGGTATGAAAAATGATGACAAGCTACAAAGTTAGCGGATTGGATAAGATAAGTGGAACGAATAGGCTGCTCGCCAAAGCGGAGATGCGATACCGTTAGTGATCCTGACTTCTTGGAATCATACACGAAGTACCCCTGAACATACTGATCCGTACAATCACCAATAATCTTTATTGAATTTTTATTCGCACTCACTGTACCATCTGCCCCCAACCCGTAGAAGAGTCCACGGAACCGATGCTGTTCTTCGAGATTAAAATCTTCATCCCATAGCAAACTGGTATGGCTCACATCATCATGAATACCAATTGTAAAATGTTGTTTAGGTTGCGGCTTCTGTAATTCATCAAACACCGCTTTCACCATGCCGGGATTAAACTCCTTAGATGCAAGTCCATAACGGCCACCTATTACCGAAGGTTGAACTCCATGGAAGTCTTCACGAAGAGCAGCACAAACATCCATATATAACGGTTCACCGATAGCGCCACTTTCTTTGCAGCGATCAAGAACAGCAATATGCTTTACAGTAGAAGGAATGGCGTGAATGAAATCTTTCACTGAGAATGGACGATACAACTTCACGGCAAGTACACCTGTCCGACGACCCGTCTTATTTAAAAAATCTACTGTTTCACTTACGGCTCCTGTCCCGGAACCCATGATGATAATGATATCCTCTGCGTTTTTATCTCCATAATATTCAAAGAGATGATACTGACGTCCGGTCAGTTGGGCAAAACGATCCATGGTCGACTTTACGATTTCAGGTACTTGCTGATAAAAAAGATTGGAGGCTTCGCGACCCTGGAAGAAAACGTCCGGGTTTTGTGCGGTGCCACGGATAAAAGGATGTTCCGGATTTAATGCGCGATTACGGTGTGCACTGACATCGGCAGGATTTATAAGTGCGATCATCACTTCATCCGGAATCATGGCCACCTTATTCAATTCATGTGATGTTCGAAAGCCATCGAATATATTGAGAAAGGGAATGCGTGATTGTAAAGTTGAAGCCTGTGCAATCAATGCCATATCCATTGCTTCTTGTGGATTATTGCCAAAGAGCATAGAAAAGCCGGTAGAGCGTACTGCCATCACATCACTATGATCGCCAAAAATAGAAAGTGCATGTGTGGCCAGAGCACGCGCTGCAATTTGAAAAACTGCCGGAGTAAGTTCACCTGCAATTTTAAACATATTCGGGATCATCAATAATAATCCCTGAGAACAGGTAAATGTTGTACTCAACGCCCCGCCCTGCAATGAACCATGCAAAGTACCGGCGGCACCGGCTTCACTCTGCATTTCAATCACTGTGGGAATAGTTCCGAAAATATTTTTTATCCCGGAGGCGCTCCACTCATCTGCAAATTCACCCATCGCGGAGGAAGGGGTAATCGGATAGATGGCACAAATTTCGTTGGTGCGGTAAGCTACATAAGCTGCGGCTTCATTTCCGTCCTTGATTTCAAATTTCAATTGCGAATTTTCTTCTGCTTTTATTTGACCGGTATTGACGAGCGGTGTCTCCATAATCTTGTTATTAGATCGTATATCTTGAAGAGTGGAAATTAAAATTTAGTAATCAACTGCGGGGTGATTAAAATCAGCAAGTAACGGAATTGATATCAGTATGATCAGCTACCAGCCTCCGGCTACCGGCTTTCGGATGCGGGGCAAGCTATAAGCTGGAGGCTGGTAGCTGGTAGCCGGTAGCCGGTAGCCGGTAGCAAGTCAATTTATTCGAAAAGCACTTTCAGATAAAAACGGGGATCTTTTAACCGTCCGCGCAAATCCAGGTCTTCGAACATACAGGAAATGGTTTCACGTAATGTTTTACTTCTTGCGGCCTTATTGACAACGAGATTAAACAGCCAGGGATATTTAACGAGCTCCTGCATTTTTTTGCTGAGGCTTAATTCCGGCCATAGGCGTTTATAGACCGACGCGTCGTATTGCTGTAGTTGCACTGCTGAATAATCGCCATTTACGGCAGCCACAGTTTCTGCTGCCTTAATTCCGCAAATCATCGCGTTACCGATACCTTCTCCGGTGAAGGGATCAATCAAAGAACCGGCATCTCCCAGCAACATAAAACCATCTCCGGACAAAGGTCTTTTCTTAGAACCCAACGGTAATCCATATCCGCGAATTTGTCCTTCCGGTTCTGCTCCCTCAAAGCGACGGCGAAGCGGTTCATATTCCCTGATGAGTTTCAGCATGGCCTCCTTCAGATTCACTTTCTTTTCACCGGCCACATCGCTCCTCATACCCACCCCAACATTCGCATAACCATTGGGAAGAGGAAAAATCCAGAAATAACCCGGTAAAAAATCTTTCACAAAATGAAGTTCAATAAAACCATTTGGATCTAAATCTTTCACCCCTTTATAATACGCACGAAGACCTGCACAATAATGCTCCTCTTCCATCACAATACCACCTACCTCCTTTGCAAAGCGGGAATGAGCTCCGTCCGCCGCAATAACAAGGGGAGTCCGTATGATTATCTTTTCATCTTTATCACTCAGCAACCAATCCTTACCTTCTCTCCGGAACTTTTCAATCCGGAGTCCTGTTTTGGTTGTCACCCCTTGAGCACCGGCAGCCTTCTCAAATAACCAATTATCAAAATCATATCGGCGCGCAATATAACCGGGAGGATTGGCCGGATCTTCTTCTCTCCGGAAAGGTACTTTGAGTTCCTTACCATTGGGAGCTACAAAAATAACTCCATGAGAACCGATGGTAATTTGCTGTTCTCCAAGCTCTTGCACTAAGGCGGGATCTATTCTCCGAAGGCTGAGGACAACCTTCCCGCTCAACGCATCACCACAAACCTTATCCCGGGGAAACTCTGCCTGATCGATAAGTAACGATGGAATTCCTCTTTTTGAGAGCGCTAAGGCGGTAGCAGATCCTGCAGGACCGGCGCCAATGATGGTAATCGGAGAGTATTCCACAGGCGAAAAATAGCATATACGGAGGAGTTTAAACATCGAAAAAGACTATTAAATACTGTTTAAATACATATCTCTGCCTTTGAAAATTCATAATGAATGGGTTACTTTGAAAAATATTATTACTTTTTTATTTACACCCAACGACCAAAACAAGTTTTAATCCTATAAATTATGAACAACCTACAACGTGTAGTGAAACGCTACGCATGGCTATTCCTCTCTTTATTCTTCATGAACTCCACTCAGGCGAGTCACCTCATGGGTGGGAATTTAAGCTATGAATACCTTGGATTGAATGGCAGTACCGGGAATTATGATTACAGAGTAACATTAAATATTTATCGGCTTTGCGATCCCGGAAGTTCACAGTTGCCGGGAACAATGTTGCTGGGTGCTTATCAGGACAATCCGGGAAATCCGGGAGGAAATAAAATTCTGCTTTCAGATATTTCTATGCCACTCATCAGTCAGCAATTTATTACCCCGCCCAATGCCAATGACTCCTGCACATTTCTACCCAGTGTTTGTGTCGAAGAAGGAATCTATCAGGGAATAATCAGCGTACCTTCCAATTCAACAGGCTACTATTTTATTGCTGACAGATGTTGTAGAAATAATAATATTGCCAACCTTGATAATCCGGGTGGAACAGGGCAAGCGTATTATGCGCAGGTTCCTCCTCCCACGATTGTAAATAATGCACCAACTTTTGCCGTGGCTCCGGTTCCTTTTTTATGTTCAGGAGATACAGTGAGTGTATTAAATCAAGCTTTCGATGCAGATGGTGATTTGTTGATTTATAATTTTGTCACACCCTATGGTGGTATTTCGAATAATGCAAATCCAAATCCCGGACCTCCTGTCAGCTATACCTGGCCCATACCCGACGTCACTTATGCTTTTGGATACAGTGCTGCGAGTCCATTTGGAGCTGGTGGCTATATCAATATTGATACAACTACAGGACTTGCTTCTTATGTTGCACCCAATCAGGGATTTTATGTAGTAGCAGTTGAAATTAAAGAATACAGAAACGGCGTTTTAATTGGGATTACAAGAAGGGATATTCAACTCATTATTATCAACTGCCCTGTTAATCCTGCGCCTAATCTGGCTCCGGGAAGCACTACCACTAGCTATACCATTCAGGAAGGAGAGACTCTCTGTTTCAATGTTGCTTTTAATGATGCAAACGGAGATAGTTTATTTCTAAGCAGAAACGGAGATATTTTTAATCCACTCATTACTGTGCCAACTGCTACACTGAGTACAACATCCGGAATTGGAAGTCTTTCCAGTCAGTTTTGCTGGAGCACTTCATGTGATCAGGGAAGAACCACGCCTTACCAATTCAGTGCAGTAGTGGTAGACAATGGATGTCCTGCCAAAACAACAAATATTGTTTACACCATCAATGTCACCCCGGCTCAACAACCCGCTATCATCAACGGACCTGACACACTATGTCTGAATGCAGCTAACGGTATCGGCTATACGGTAAGTACAACTGCAGGCTATACTTATAACTGGCTTATCACAAACGGGAGTCAGTCAAGCGGTGGCACCACAGGATCAATAGGTGTTAATTTTACAAATAATGGAACAGCAACAGTATCTGTCATCGCTGTTAATCCTTTCGGATGTCCGGCCGATACAGTAAGTAAAACCGTTTTTATCCGAAATCTTCCCGCAGCTGTTGCCGGAAATGATATCTCCTTTTGCTCCGGAGGAAGCGCAGTATTAGGAGGTCCTTCAACGGCAGGAGTAACTTATTCCTGGAGTCCTTCGACCGGATTAAATAACGCGACTATTTCGAATCCAACAGTCACCGTAACTAACGGTACAGGGTCACCGCAATCTACTACGTACATTTTGACTACCACCTTGAATGGTTGTATAAATTCTGATACTGTTGTCGTGACCACTAACCCCTTCCCGGTTGCGAATGCCGGAAATAATGTATCCATTTGTTCCGGAAGTAGTGCTCCGGTTGGCTCATTGCCCACTGCGGGATTTACGTACTCCTGGTTTCCATCAACAGGGATCAGTAATCCGGGTATCGCGAACCCTGTTATCACACTTACTACATCCAACTCCACTCCGGATACGTTATTCTATGCTGTAATTGTTCAAAATAGTTTTGGTTGCAATGACAGTGATACCGTGCAGATAATCGTTCGACCAATACCTACTGCCAATGCGGGTAATGATATCAGTTTTTGTTCAGGCGCTTCGGGTACGATAGGAACATCAGCAACGGCCAACTATGCTTATAGCTGGAATCCGGCAACAGGGTTGGGCAATAGTACCGGCAGCAATACATCAGTGAGTCTTACCACATCTTTAACCACTAATGATACTGTACCCTACATTATTACGACAACATTGTTTGGGTGTATTGACCGAGATACGGTTAACGTCATTGTCAGACCTATCCCAACAGCCAATGCCGGGAGTAATCAATTGCTATGCTCGGGAAATACATTAAATCTGGGCACTTCCTCTACTTCCGGTTATAATTACAGCTGGACACCTTCCACAGGTTTAAGCAATACCACGATTTCTAATCCCACGCTTAATTTAAATATTGATTCAACGGCGACTGATCCGGACACCTTATTTTATGTAGTAGTGACTACTTTGAATGGCTGTACAAATCGAGACACGGTTCAAATAATTTTGAGTCCGGTACCGGTGGCTGCTGCAGGAAATGATGTGACCTTTTGTTCCGGGCAATCTGTAGTTGTCGGGACTTCATCTGTAACCGGGTATGCCTATTCCTGGTTACCTGTTACGGGAATCAGCAATACAACAAGTGCTCAACCCAACCTCTCTCTCATCAATACGGGCACCACATTTGACACCAGTACTTATGTAATGAGCGTGAACTGGTTTGGCTGCATCGACCGTGACACTATACAGGTTATTGTAAAGCCACTTCCTGTTTCACAAGCAGGAACAAATACAAGTTTATGCGACGGTGATACATTAACGTTAGGCACTTCGCCTACTGCCGGATATACATACAACTGGACGCCCGGCACAGGACTAAGCAGTACAACCTCCTCCGGTCCTTTAGTAACTGTTTCCAATCCGGGTCCGGGCATTCTCACTTTAACCTATACCGTAAACACTTTTTGGAACGGATGTACTAGCAGAGATAGTGTGACCCTCACTATCAACCCGCTTCCTGCTGTTGGAGCAACAGCTTCTTCCAATCCAATTTGTGCGGGCACCGGTACAACACTAACTGCAAGTGGAGCCGGTACGTATAACTGGGCAATCTCCACTGCTCCCGGAACCAGTATTGGAACCGGAAATACAATAACTGTGACACCTGTTGCCAGCACCACTTATCTGGTAACCGGAACGAGCAGCGCCAATTGCATCAACACTTCTTCGGTTACAGTAACCGTTATACCCTTGCCCACAGTTTCCATCACCGCTGTAAGTGATACCATATGCTCCGGTGATACCATAACACTCAATGCCGGTGGCGCGAGTACTTACACGTGGAGTACATCAGGGACAACCATTGGCTCCGGATCATCTGTCTCCGTCAGTCCATCGACGAACACCAGCTATATCCTTACAGGTACAGACGCCAACAATTGCAGCAATACCGATACCATTGATATTACTGTCAACCCGGCTGCAACTGTCAGTACAATCATTGGCTCTTTATCCCTCTGCCCGGGCGTAACAGGTGTTCAATACTGGGTGTTGAATCCAAATCCTAACAGCACCTACAACTGGAGCATTACTAATGGAATCATTCAAAGCGGACAAGGTAGCGATACTGTATCGGTAGATTGGGACAGCGCAGGTGTTGGATCAATCACCGTTGTGGAAATTACTGATCGCGGATGTTTATCTGATCCAATTGTATTAAATGTAAGTATCAACATCATTCTGACACCTGCTGCACCTTCAGGTCCTGCTACTTTATGTGCGAATCAGGCACAAGGGCAAGTCTATACCAGTCTGAATACTCCGGGCTCTGTTTACAATTGGTTTGCTAATGGCGGAAATATTATAAGCGGAAATGGTACAGGAATCGTAACAGTTGACTGGACCACACCGGGTCCCGCTACTGTTGCATTATGGTACGAGGAAACGAGTACAACTGTGGATACCGTTTGTTTTGGAATTTCGGATACCATTTATATCACCATTAACCCCGTTCCTGCAACAGGTGCAATTACCGGGAATACTTCCATCTGCGAAAGCGATACCGGTAACTTCAGTGTTACCAACACTTCCGGATCTACGTATCAATGGACCAATAGTGGCGGATCCATTTTAAGTGGCAACGGCTCTAACACTGTCAGTGCAAACTGGAACACATCAGGAACAACCATAATTACTGTGACGGAAACCAACAGTTTTGGCTGTACAGGAGCACCGGTCACCTACTCTCTCACCGTGAACCCGCTTCCCAATGCAAACGCGGGTAGCGATAACAGTATTTGTATAGGTGATTCCACACTGCTAAATGGATCAGGCGGCATCTCTTATCAATGGAGCCCGGCTACGGGGTTAAGCAATCCCGGCATAGCAAATCCAATTGCTATACCCTCTGCTACGACCACCTACACGGTGCTGGTAACGGATGGAAATGGATGTAAAAACACCGATACTGTTACTCTTTTCGTTAATCCATTACCGATAGTCTCTGCCGGTAGTGATGTTGATATTTGTATTGGCAGTTCCACCCAGTTAAATGCCACCGGAGGAAGTATTTATATCTGGAGCCCGAATACAGGACTTGACAATTCCTTTATTTCAACTCCTACTGCTAACCCGGTCACTACAATTACTTATACTGTTCTTGTAACTGACTCCAATGGCTGTAAAAACAGTGATCAGGTTCTCGTCACAGTCAACCCGCTTCCTACTGCACAAACAGGAGCAGATACAATAATATGTAACGGTAGTAGTATTGTATTGCAGGCATCAGGTGGTGTCTCCTATCAATGGTCACCGGCCACAGGGTTGAATAACCCCGCGATAGCCAATCCTATTGCCACTCCGGGTTCACCCACTACTTATACGGTTACGGTTACAGATATAAATGGATGCACGGATGAAGATGATCTGTTCATTTCCATCAATGATCAACCGGATGCATTATTTGAACTGGATACCACATTTACAAGATTTAATTGTGACGGTGTACGAATTAAAACGATCAACCTTAGTACAAATGCTCTGAATTATCAATGGAATTTTGGAGATGGAAATTCCAGCACAGCTTTTGAACCGGGGTACTTGTATCCCTTTGGTGCTAACATCAACATCACCCTAATTGCCAAGAATAACCAATGTGCAGACACACTTCTGTTGCCGGTGCAATTTGATGAACTTGAAGAATATCTGAAAGGGCTTCCTAATTCATTTAGTCCGAATGGAGATGATATCAATGAATGCTTTGATTTGAGAAAGAAATTGAATTTTACGGATTGCAGCACCTGGTACGTTTACAATCGCTGGGGGGAGATGGTTTTTAAGAGTACCGGGTCACAACATTGCTGGAATGGACGTAAGGATTCTGATGGTGAACTATGTCCTACCGGAACTTATTTTTATGTGTTAAAAATCGTAGACTCCTCCTTTAAAGGAAGTATTACCTTATTCAGGTAAAACACTCAGAAATGTATTTGAAAAAGGGCTCCGAAAAGGGCCCTTTTCTTTTATAACCTTTCTTCCTTTTCATCGTAAACAGGGAATGCTAAAATCAACTCCATGATTCATTTCTATCGCTTCTTAGCCCTGCTAGTACTGCTGCTTAACCAACCTGCTCATGGTCAGAATCAAGCGGTTATGTCACCATCATTTGATTCACTGAGTTTGGAGGAATTGATGAACATCAAGATCACGGTGGCCTCAATAAAAGAACTGACACCACGGCAATCGCCCGGAATCGTAACTTACATTACAGCTGAGGATATCCGAAATCAGGGAGCCCGCGACCTTATGGAAGTATTGCGTTTGGTACCCGGATTTGAATTTGGTGCCGATGTAGAGGGAATAGTTGGACTGGGAATAAGAGGGAATTGGGCACACGAGGGCAAGGTAGTTTTATTCATTGACGGCAGGGAGATGAACGAGAGTCTTTACTCCACACTCCAATTTGGCAATCATTATCCCGTCGAAAACGTTGAAAGGATAGAAATCATCAGAGGCCCGGGCTCCGCTTTGCATGGCGGATTTGCAGCTTATGCTGTCATAAATATTATCACACGCCATCCAAAAACGAAATTTGAAACATCAGCGACGGCCTATCAGAGCACCACTGCAAAAGATTTTGGAAGGAAAACTTTTAGTTTATATGGTGGCCATGCAGGAACTAAGGGTGCATTTTCAATAAAGTTCAATGGGTCCGAGTCACAAAGAAGTCATCAGAATTATAGTGATGTTTATGGTTCCTCCTATTCTATGCAGGGACAAAGTAATATCCGAAGTTACTTTCTCAATGCCGGTGGAAATATTGGGAATCTCTATGTTCGTCTTATCAGCGACAATTATCAGGTAAAGAGCAGAGATGAGTACATCGAAATTGGCGAAAGTGCTGAATGGATGAACTTCACAAGCAACGCTATTGAAACTAAATATGAATGGAAGAAAGGAAATAAGTTCAAGTTAATCCCCAGTATTCAAATTTCCCGGCAAAGCCCTTGGAGCACACCCACTTCCAAAGTAAACAGTTACAACGAACCCTTTCTGATTACTACCATTGGATATCAGGCTGCTTTAAATACTTCGTATGACTTTAACAAAGAATTGAATTTATCAGGAGGTATCACATGGAACAGAAACGAATCAACCAATGAACTGGAAGGTGAAATTTTTCAAACCACCGGAACCCATCAATTCACCAATGATAATCTTGCAGCCTATGGGCAGGTACTATATGCAGCAACATGGGCCAATATCATTACAGGCATACGTTTCAATCATAACAAGCGCTATGAAAACTCATTTGTGCCCCGCATTGGAATTACACGTGAATTTAACAAATTCCATTTAAAAGCACTATACAGCCGGGCATTCAGAGCCCCTAGTACACAAAACATAGATCTATCAACAAATATTCAACCGGAATACACCAACGTTTACGAATTGGAAGCGGGCATTAAACTGACCAGTGATATATACTTCACTTTAAATGCCTTCCACATCACAACCAATGATCCGATTGTTTACTACTTCGATACACTCTATAACAGTGATGCCTATACTAATTATAACTCTACCGGAACAAGTGGATTTGAATCCGTTATTCAGCTCAAGAAAAAATGGGGCGGAATTCAATTCAACTCGTCTTTCTATACCGCCAATAATGAAAATGGAGTGGATATTTACAGTGTACCCGGGCAGGAAGGCTATCATCCCGGACTGGCCAAATACAAAATCAACACTTCCTTCAACTATATGATTCATCCTGCCATTCAAATTGGCGGAAGTTATTCGTGGATATCACAAAGGTATGGAATCCATGCTGTTGATGAAACCAGCCAGGAGGCGATATATAAAACCTATCCCGGATTTCATCTTGTAAATACACATCTTGAATATCGTTTCATTAAAATCAAAGGCTTAAGCGCAAGGTTTAGTGTCCGGAATATTCTGGATCAGCAAGAGTGGTTTATCCAACCCTACAATAGCAATCACGCGCCTTTACCGGGCATGCAACGTGAATATCAACTACGCATTACCTACCAGAACTTCTAAAAAGTAATTCTTCCCGTGCAAACCACACCTCCAATTCGTTTCATTAGAAAAATAGCCTTTCTGCTGTTTTCTATGATCGTATTTTGTGGGGCCGGTATACCTTTTCAAAACAATAGTACCTCTGATGAAAATACACTCAAGGCGCTTTTCATCTATAACTTCACTAAACATATTGAATGGCCTACGCATATGCAGCAGCATTCAAAATTTACCATTGGTATTATTGGTAATTCGCCTGTCAAAGAAAAGCTGGAAGAAATTATGAAGGGCCGAAAAGTGTTCGACAGAACAGTTGAAATAAAAGTAATTCATGATTTATCTGAAATTACAAGCAGCCACATTCTTTTTATTCCCGCAAGCAACAGTGACAAAATAAATAAAATTCTAGACCAATATTCAGACAAAGGGCTACTCATTATTTCTGAGGGCAAAGGAATGATTGGAAAAGGATCCGGAATAAATATTATTGAAAAAGATAATCACTTAAGATTTGAACTTAACAACTCCGCTTTAAAAAAGCAGGGACTTAAGGTTTCAAACCACCTTATTAATCTTGCAAACAACAGCCGCTAAATAACTATGAAACAGCCAAGGTCCTTTAAAAAAATTGACAAGAAAATTTACATTGTATTTTTCGTGGTCATTGCTATTGCGATTGTAAATGCTGTGTTCAGCACGTACACGATAAAGAAAAGTCATAATATCACGAGCGAACTGGTAAACAATACCAATCCCTCCCTGAACTCCATATCGCGTTTCAATCTTCTCGTTACGCGCTCGAGAATGCTGGCTACGAACTGGGTGTATCTGCCAAACAACCAATCCGACAAAGACAGTCTTAAGCAGTTAAACAACTATTCCTATATCGAACTAAGAGGCCGGTTAAAAGGGCTAATGACACATTGGCAAGACACTGCACATGTCGCAAAAATGGATCGGATTTTCAAAGAATATGATATTCTGACCGGGTATCATTCACAAATCATGAGACAACTGATTACTTTTGAAGACTATCAGGATCCGGTAAAAAGATTTGCTGCAGAAGAAATTCTGGAAAGAGAAATAATACCCAGATCAGAAGTAATTACAGAAGAACTAAAAGAGATTCTGGCCGCAAGATCAGGTTTGGCGGCACAGCAACAAGATCAAATGTTGTACAGTTTCAACACGCTCATGGTCATCGTGCTTGGAATTGCGCTTTTAATTATCTGCTCCATTTTATTTGCCGGTTTTGTGATAAGCCGTTCTATTATTTTTCCTATCCTGCAGGTACGAAGTATAATTATGCAAATGGGCAAAGGAGAATTACCTGAGCTCAAGATGAAATTTCCATCCAATGCAGTAGGTGAAATGATGCAGGCTTTACGATTTATGGTAGACGGATTTCGTCACACGTCAACCTTTGTGGAAGAAATCGGCAAAGGCAATTTTGATCAACCGTACAAGCCACTAAGCTCGAATGATGTTCAGGGTCACGCGCTCCTGCACATGCGCAATCAATTGAAGGAAGCCTCCGAAATTGAAATGCGAAGAGCATGGATGGCAGAAGGGCTTGCAGAGTTAAATGAAATCATGCGTGCAGGTACGGGTGATTTTAACGAGTTATTGGATAAAATTATTGAAAACATTGTTGATCGGCTGGAAGTGCAACAAGCGGCCATTTTCCTGCTTCACAATGATGATTTAAATGATCTTCATATTCAGCTGGGCTCCTATTTTGCGTTGAACAACAAAATCATAAACAGTAAAAGGTATGAACTTAAAGAAGGTTTGATAGGACAGGCGATCGCTTCAAATAAAACCATTTGTCTTTCTGATATTCACGACCCTTATTTCACCATAGATACAGGTATCACTGAATCTTCCTCCTGCAATATTATCATTATACCCCTTGCGACCAGCGGAAAAGTAGTAGGCGCGATTGAAATTGCTTCAATAAATCCATTTACAACAGAGAAGAAAGAACTTCTGGAAAAGATGGCTGAGCCCATAGCAGCAAGTTTGTTCAGTCTCCGAGCTAATCTTATCACCAGTCAGCTACTTGAAGAATCACGCAAGCAAGCAGAAGAGTTGGTATATCAGGAACAGGAGTTAAGAAAAATTAATGACGAACTGACTAAACAATCTCAACTCCTTCGTCAGTCCGAAGAAGAATTGAAGTCTCAACAGGAGGAGCTGAAAGAGGTTAATAACCAACTTCAGGAAAAAGCGCAGCTCCTTCAACAACAAAATGTAGAAATTGAAGATGCGAGATTAAGTCTTGTGTTTAAAGCAGAACAACTTGAACAAAGTAATAAATACAAGTCGGCATTTCTGGCAAATATGAGTCACGAATTGCGTACTCCTCTTAACAGTATTCTCATTCTTGCCAAATTATTGTCTGATAATAAAAAGAAAAACCTGGATGAGAAACAAATTGAACATGCTCAAATCATACATAAATCCGGAAACGATCTACTCAACCTGATCAATGATATCCTTGACCTTTCAAAAATTGAAGCAGGTAAAATAGAATTTGAGAATGAAAAGCTGGTATTAAAAAATCTTGCAACAGATATTCACTTACTTTTCAGAGATTATGCCGAAGACAAGCGGATCAATTTCAATGTTTCAGAAACGGATGAAAGGCTATGCGTTTACACAGATCGGGTAAGATTAGAGCAAGTGGTGAAAAACCTTCTTTCCAATGCCTTTAAATTCACTCCTGAAAATGGTACTGTTGATTTCAAAATTGATTATGCGCCTTCCGATACGATATTCAAAGAAAAAACGTTGCTTCAATCGGATAAGGTGATAAGCATTTCTGTTAAAGATTCCGGAATTGGAATTCCTGAGGATAAGCAAAAACAAGTTTTTGAAGCCTTTCAGCAAGCAGATGGATCGACAAGCAGAAGATTTGGTGGAACCGGATTAGGATTAGCCATCTGCCGTGAACTTGTCAATCTGATGGGTGGTGAAATTACTCTTGAAAGCATAGAAGGCGCGGGCAGCAAATTCACCATCTTTCTCCCTGTGGCAGACAATGAAAACTCAGCCAATTTTATCGATACACATTCAAATACAACTATTGTAAATGACTCCCGAAACGAAGCAGTGTCCCTTGTAAAAGATAACAATTTATACAATGAAGATGAAATTCGGGATGACCGCAATAATTTACAACAGGGCGATAAAACAATATTGATCATTGAAGACGATTATGTTTTTGCACGCATGTTTATGAATCAATGTCATCGATTCAATTATAAAGCCGTCATTGCGCTCCAGGGCGAACAGGGACTCACTTATGCACAACGCTATAAACCCTTTGCCATCATTCTTGATCTAAGACTTCCGGTAATGGATGGATGGACAGTCCTCAAAAGTCTCAAAGAAAATGAACAACTAAAGCATATTCCCGTTCACATTATTTCTTCAGTAGATAAACGACAATTGGGTCTTGACATGGGCGCAAGTAGTTACCTGAGTAAGCCTGCGGGTAAACAAGAAATGGAAGATCTTATTATCGGCATTGACCCCTTAATAAAACCAGTCAAAAAATTACTGTTCCTGGGAGGCAAAAACGAAGAAATCGAGAAGATCATTAAGAAACTTAAGGAGAGAGAAAAAGAAGTTGAAATTAAAAATGCCATTTCGATTGAAGAATGTGCAGAACTCGCCAAGAACAATTATTATTCGGGTTTCATCATCGGAACAGGAATCACTGATTCCAACTGGCTGGATAAAACCAAACATCTTGAAAGTTTGAAAAACATACCCACCCTTGTTTTTGAAAATGATGACACATCCCTATTTGATGAGGTGGAAGCATTAGTGACGTTAGATCCGAATAAAGAAAAAGAAAAACTACTTGACAATGCTAAGTCATTTCTCCATCAAGTCGAAAATGGGAGCATCAAATATTCCGAGGTAAAAGAGCGCATGGAGAATATGCTTCTGGGAAAAGTTGTACTTATCGCCGATGACGATATGCGAAACATCTATTCTCTGACTAACATACTGGAACAAGAAGGTATTCAGGTTCTTTGTGCATATGACGGGGAGCAAGCGATAGCACTTCTAAAGGAAAACAACAATATCGACATGGTCCTTATGGATATCATGATGCCCAATATGAATGGTTATGAAGCGACAAGGGAAATCCGCAAAAATCCGGAATGGGAACATTTACCCGTGATTGCTGTCACTGCAAAAGCCATGACGGGAGATCGCGAAAAATGTATGGAATCCGGCGCATCTGACTATCTGACCAAGCCCATACAGGTAGATCAACTGATCTCGCTGATGAAAGTTTGGTTGTATAAATAATGCTGTATTTTAATGGAAAAAAATTATAGAAGCAGGTTTGTACAAAATGGAAAGAAGGTGCTCCAACACTGAAATTCCCTTCGATAGGTAAAGGTCAATCCGTTTGGAAAATACGACCGCTATGTCCTCCCTAATAATAGTTATTCTGTAATAATTCTTCAAAATGAAGACTTATAAACAGAACAATTTCAAAAACTAAAAGTACAAAGTTCCGTTCGGGAGAACGAATATATGGATAATAAGATCAGGATATTATTAGTTGATGACAGACCGGAAAATTTGCTGACACTTGAAAGCATACTTGCAGAAGATCACCGCCACTTTCTTTCAGCGACCAGTGGTGCAGAAGCACTTTTAATGACAGAACTGGAAGATTTCGATCTGATTCTGTTGGATTACCGATTGGATGATATGAATGGAATAGATGTAGCAAAAGCACTGCGATTAAAGCCTAAAACTTCCCATATTCCCATTTTACTCGTTACCGCCTTATCGAAAAGAGAAAGTCCACACCTGGAAGATTTTGAAGCCGGCACTATTGAAATCATTTACAAACCGCTTGACATTGAATTAACCCGAAATAAAACCAGTTTCTACGAAGAAAAATCTTTATCCCGAAAGAATGAAATGGTGTCTAAGAACCAGATGAAATAAGTTTTAAACCTTATCTGTCAAGATATTACGGCCTTCCTGTTCATCCGGAAGGCTTTTTTTTTACTTTTATAGTGAACTGTGAAACATGCTATGAAAAAATATCTTTTAATCTTTCTACTCTTAACGACCATCATTGGAAACCTTTCTGCTCAGGAAGATCACTTTTTGTCTCCTGCGGAGAGAGCTTTAATGCCCGGGTATATATCCACGCGCTCCGGTGAATCCACTGCTGCCGTTACTCCTCCCTCGAGTCCGGTGCGGACTATTGCGGAATGGGAAGAATTACAGGCATTAGTAGTAGGATGGAAATCTTATCCAACCATCTTAAGACAGATTGTTGCTGCGGCAAAGGCAGAAACAAGGGTTATAATCGTTTATGCTACACCGGATAATCCTACTTCCCTCACGAGTTATCTTGCTTCCGGAGGTGTTGACACTATAAATGTCACTTTTCTCGCGGCTCCGGTTAACTCTGTTTGGGCACGCGACTATGGCCCCGAGTGCTTACACAAACGACGTAGACTCCTTGATCACCATTGACTGGATATATAACCGACCGCGTCCTTCGGATGATGCTGTTCCTGTTGCCGTATCTAATTATATTGGAACCCCACTTTATCAAACCACAACGGCTCCATGGAATCTTGTTCATACAGGCGGTAATTTCATGACCGATGGATTCGGTACAGGGTTTTCATCAGAGTTAGTGCTGGAAGAAAACTCCAGTGCCGGTGGTTTTGGAATTAACCATACCCCGGCGGAGGTAGATACGATCATGAAGCAATTCATGGGGATCAACCGTTACATTATTATGGATAAGCTGCCTTATGATGTCATTCATCATATTGATATGCACATGAAGTTGCTCGATGAGGAAACCTTGCTGGTGGGTGAATATCCACCCGGAGTGGCTGATGGACCACAGATCGAAGCCAATCTTCAATTTGTACTTGCTAATTACAACTCGGTCTATGGTACACCATATAAAGTGATTCGTATACCTATGCCGGATGATAACAATCTATATCCTAATAATGGCGGGGATTATTTCACGTATACGAACTCCTCCTTTATTAATAAAACGGTTATCCTTCCAGTTTACGGCATTTCTGAAGATACAACGGCGGTCAGGATTTACGAAGAAAGTCTTCCGGGATACACCATTGTACCTATTAATTGCATCTCCATGATCGGAGCATTAGGGGCTTTACACTGCATCACGAAAGAAGTAGGTACCAACGACCCGCTGTTGATCAGCCATCAGGCATTACCCAATACAACGGATACGCTTAACAGTTATACTGTCTCCGCACGTATTCAGCATCGCAGTGGAATCTCAACTGCTACACTCTACTGGCGTACAGACACGCTTCAGCCCTGGCAATCGGTGAGCATGAATCCCGCTGGAACATTCATGTGGGACGGAGCAATTCCGGCACAGACAGTTGGAACTAAAGTATACTATTATATAGGTGCGACTGCCGTAAGTGGTAAAACACAAGTTCGACCCTTGCCTGCCCCCGCGGGTAACTGGAGGTTTGAAGTGACAGGTACTACGTCCCTGACAGAAAACAATGGTTCCGGAATGAAGATCGATGTATTCCCAAATCCTTGTCGTGGCATCACCTGCATCTCCATTGAAAACAAACCTTTATCCTCGGCGGATATCATGCTATGCGATGCTACCGGAAGAATGGTGCAGCTCATTTCCACAGGCGCATTAAAAAAAGAAAGCAATAAATTCTTCTTCGATGCATCTCAACTTGCTGCCGGTGTATATTTCATTCGCATCCGGACGGAGCATACACTGGATTACAGAAAAATAGTTGTTCAACACTAACCTGTTAAACGAGTGATACATTATCTTCAGGAAAAACCTCGTGTCTTTCTGGTCATCACTCTGGCATTAAATATTATTTTACATCTTCCCTTCATTCACCTTCCGCCGTGCAGTATTCATGTATGGAGGCAATGCAATACGCTGGCAGTAGCCCGAAATTTTCATGAAGAAGATGATGACATACTAAAGCCCCGTGTTGACAGGAGATTCGATACAGACGGGGTGACCGGCATGCAATTTCCTGCCTATGAATGGCTCCTTTCAAAAATATATTTCATCACAGGAGAACATTATTATGTCCATCGATTATTTTCATTGCTCCTGACCACAGCGGGCCTCCTTGCCGCAGCCGGATTCTTTCGCTTATTAACCGGAAACGCTTTCTTTGGCGCCGTAGCCGCATGGGTCATCTGCTGGTCGCCCGAGTTATTTTACCATGGCATAAACGCTTTACCGGATATACTTGCATTTTCTGCTGCTTTTGCTGCACTCTATTTTACTTATAAATGGATCAACAGACCGCAGCATGTTTCACTTCTTCTTGCATTTTTATTCATCACACTTGCAGGTCTTGTTAAAATACAATATGGACTCTTTGGTATATTCATGGCTGTGAGTCTTTTTATAAAAAGTAGAAATCAGCTGACTTCTTCTACCTCCATCTTGAAACATTGGTTATTGCCCGGAATTTTATCCACCACCCTAATTTGCGGATGGTATATTTATGCGAACCGGCTAATTGAATTATCCGGATTACATGACTATGTCATTAACATTCGGCCCATCACGGATCCTGAAATAATTTACGCTACCATAAAGAGAAATGTAATCAGTGATTTTCCGGAACTCTTGCTAAACTACTCCAATTTCATTTTTTTCATGCTTGGAAGCGTATTACTCCTTCGTGCAACATCTTTAAGACGATTCTATGCTTCTCCTTTTTTTGTGGCAGGTCTTGCCTTCCTGGTCTGGTATTTTATGATGCTGGAACAAATGCGTGTTCATCAATACTATCTTCTCCCGGCATTATTAATTACGACGTTCATCATTCTTAAAGGCATCCGCTTTTGCCTTGAACGTAAATACCATTTGATTGCATGGGCACTTCTCATGATTCAACCGGCACTGGCATCCATTCGTATTATGCCCGCACGTTGGATGAAAGCAGATTTAGGTATACCGGCACAATTTGCAGACCAAAAGCAATTGCAGCTACTCATAAAAGAAGTTCCTTCTGAAGATCTCGTCATCACCGGACCGGATAATTCAGGTTGCATCTGGCTGTACTTCCTACACAAGAAGGGGTTTTCCTTTGGAAACAGCAAAGAATTCTTTGAGAAAGAAAACAATGGAGCAACAGCCTATAAAGAAGCACTCAAGCGAGGAGGGAAATGGTTGTATATCCGAAAGGGAGAAATCATCGATCCAACTCAGCCACCGTCAGGGATAACACTACAAAAAAGTATCGGAGACTTTGAAATTTACAAGGTCATCCAATAAGTACATGTCACCCTAAAGCCACAAAGTGCCGGATACTTTTCAATAAGCTGTTTTTACTTTTCAGCAATCATCAAAGTTTTATGATTCGCTTTGTTGTTGTTTGATCCTGTGAAACAAAGGTCACCAAATACACTCCAGCAGCCAATCCACTGATAGAATATCGATCCGTAGAAATTTTATCTACAGCTACTGTTATATAACGACCTTGCATATCCGTACATTCCACGCGAACATCTCCTATAGGAGCTCCGGTAAAATCAATGGTAAAATTACCGAATGAAGGATTTGGATAAATCAATACATCATTCAGACTAAAGCTTTCTTGTAAGGTTCCATCTCCCCGACAAGGCACAGTCACAATAACTCCTGAGGATTCCTTTAAACAACCAAACTTACTGGTGACACCTACTTTATAGGTGCCGGCCGTCTTTGCAGCGTAGAATGAACTTATCGCATTTGCGATTTTATTCGCTCCCTTCTTCCAGTAATAAGTATATCCCGATCCGGTATTGGCCTGCAAGGTTACACTATCGCCGGAACAAAACGAGAGCGGACCTGAAGGAGTAATCACCGCCGCCGGCTTCGATTTAACTGTAAGAGCAATAGCGGATGAGGTTGCCGACGCACATGCATTTGTAACGACTACCGAATATGAACCATTAGCTGTCGCACCATAAACGGAATCGGTGGCACCTGCAATATTGGCATTGTTCTTTTTCCATTGATAAGAAAAACCGGCTGTGGATGGCGCTTTCAACGTGAGTGATTCTCCGCTACAAATCTGAGGATAACCACTGGAGGTTATTGTAGCTACCGGTCCGGAAGACGCCGTTAATACCAACGGAGAGCTGGTGGCCGAACATCCTCCCGATGTAACTCTTACCGAATAAGAGCCTGCTGAGGTAGCGGCATAAGAAGACTGGGTAGCACCATTGATTAAACTGCCTTTATACCATTGATAGGATGCACCTGCAACCGGAGATGCATTCAATGTAACTGACAAAGGAGTACAAATTATTGTAGATGCAGGAGGTTGAATAGTTGCAACAGGTAAAGGATTCACAGTTAAAGAAACTGCATTACTCACCACTGAGCTACAGGCATTGGTAACCTGGCAAGTATAGGAACCCTGAAGACTTGCACTATATGATGGAGAGGTGGCCCCACTAATCGCAGTCCCATTTCTTCTCCACTGATAAGAATAAACACCCGTCAATGAAGGGCTGCAACTCACATTGGAGGTACTTCCGGAACAAATTGCTGCACTTTGAATAGATGCCACAGCAGTTGGAATACCAATACTAATATTTATAGTATTGGTAAATTTACTTCCACAGGCAGGGTTAGTCACATAACATTTATATACACCTGTTACGTTTGCTGTAAATGTAGCCGATGGTCCCGAACTTAATATCGAATTTCCGAGATACCAGGAATAATTGATACCGGGACCTACAGGTGTTGCAGAAAGCTGGACTCCTCCCGCACAGCTGGAAGCGCCTCCCGGAGCAGATATCCCGGGCGCCGTTGTATTAAGCGTTACTTGTAGGGGATCGGTGGTAAGAAATGTCATGCAATTATCATCATAATAATTTACTTCATAGTACCCGCTCTGCGTTGCAGTAAGTTGAGAAGACGTAGCTCCGGCGAGAGGACTACCATTCCAATACCATTGATAAGGTCCGGAAGAAAAAGAAGGTGCATATAATTCGACGGATGAGCCCACTCCGCAACCATTTACAAGTGTGAAATACTCAATGACACTTCCTCCGGATGTACCTCCGGGATACACATAGAAAGGAATTGTTGTTGTACTTCCACAAGCTGTGGTCACGGTACAAGTATAATCACCAGGTGGATAAGGTGGATAAACGATATTACTACTTCCTGAATTATATAAAACATTATCCACATACCAGCTATAGGTTGCACCTGAATAGGGTTGTACACTTAATGTGCCAGGGGAACTAAAACAACCACCTGATCCAGAAAAACAAGACCATGAATCACAAGATATACTTACAGGAGGAATAGTAGTGGTGTTTATTACTACAGGGGTTGAAACAGAAGTTCCGCACGTATTGCTGGCAGTGACAGTATACGAACCTGACTGGGTAGGCATATACGAACTATTTGTTGCACCAGAAATGGGGTTAGTGTTCAGATTCCACTGATATGCTGTGAAACCAGTAGGCGTCGTTAAACTCACCGTTTGCCCAACGGCAGCACAAAACGAAGTGGGGCCGGAAGCTGTTATAGTGGCGAGTGGCTGAGGTGTAACATTGACGGAGACCATCCCTGTTGTACGCATTCCATTATTGTTCCACATTGTACAGAAATAATGTCCGCTGGATGTGACCACCAATGAATCATTATTAACATTCATATATGTTAGTTGATTTGTAAGCGTTTTACCCCAGCTATACCGGGTATAACCGGAAGGCACTTTTAATATAACACTTCCGCCGGCACAGAAAGCAAGCGGCCCTGAAGCAGTAATGGAAGGGGCAGGTGTCGTATAGCCTACGCCGTTAGAATCTAGTTTTGCAATAAAAATATCGGAATTATTTTCTCTCAAATAACTACTACCGGTCAGCAATAATCTTGCGCCGCTAATGACCCTTAATCTGACGGGCTCTGAAAAAGCGGCGTAAGATTGTCCACCCGGGTACTGGAATGCTTTATTCAATGTCTCTGTACCTGCCTGATCAAATTTCTTTAAGACGATCCTTGATCCGAAATTGCTATAAGACAGCAAGACATAATAACTGCCATTTTTTCCTGCGCCTACATCTACTCCTCCGTCAGAAAGCAGGCTCGTCCATTTTAAATAAACTGTACTACCATTTGCGTTTAATCTCAGATGAAATGTACTCGTATAATTTCCCAATCCATCCCAGCCATATCCGGTCATCACTAAATTTTGATCTGACAATTCAGCAATTCCTCGCACTGCAGGAATTAAACTGAATCCACTATTGGCATATATATTGAATTTCTTTGTCCAAATGGTATCGCCGGCTAAAGTGAACTTCACAACATACGCATTGAATCCCGTAAAACTGGCCGTTCTGCCAGCCACTACCATATTGCCATCTGCTGTAAAAGTCAGGGTGTTTGCTTCTTCATCGGCGCTATAACCATGGGTTTTATTTTGAATACTATTTCCTGCAGTGTCGGTTTTCAAAAACCATATGTCTTTTGCTCCGGCTCCGGCACTTGCAGTATAACCTGTCATGTATAGTCTGTTTCCACGGTATCCGATATCGGTAATTTCATCTGCACCGGCCCCGCCGAAAGTTTTCGTCCATAAAGCCACGCCATTCGCATCCAGCTTCACCAGCATTCCATCTTTTAAACTTCCTGCTGTCTTGTAACCGGCAGCATAAATTTCATCATTGGGGCCAATAGTCACGGCTTTTGCGGCATCTTCACCGCTACCGCCAAAATATTTTATCCAGAGCAGGCTTCCGTTTGATGTGGTTTTCATCACGAACATATCATTCAACCCGGCTCCATAAGAAGTAGATTGACCAACCGTGACAATTGACCCATCGGATAATTCGGCAATATCATTGCCCAGCTCATTGCCGGGTAAATTGTAACTGTTTTCGAACTTTTGAGCCAGGATCGGATTAAATAATGCAGCCAGACAAATAGCAATAGGTAGTAAAAAGTTCTTCATGATGGTGGTTTTAGGTTAACCAAATGTAGGAGAAATTTCCAGATGCACAACTATAACTCTATGAATTTCCGTTAATACAGTATTTTTTTGGGTAAAAAAGGATATAAAAAGTTAAACCTGCCAACCCCAATATTAGCCCACTCTCATTATTCCATTTTCTCCGCGTATTTTCAAACACCATGTATCGCGTGTCAAAATATCACAATATTAATTCCGATTAATACACCCAAAATTCTTGCGAAAAAAGTCAAGAAATAACATATGACATGTAGAGTTCACAAAGCTTATTATAATTTAACGATCCGTTTAGTAGTTACATGTTCTCCTGAACGAAATGTCAACATATACACTCCTGCAGCCATTCCACCAATGGTATATTGCTCAGAAGAAACTTTGTCTAAAGAGATTTCTATATAACGGCCTTGCATATCCGTACATTCAATACGTACATCTTCTGTAACAACATTGGTAAAATCTAAATTGAAAGTACCTGAAGAAGGATTAGGATAAATCAGTACATCGTTTAGAGTGACGAACTCCGGTGTTGCTCCCTCTTCGCGACAAGGAACAGTCACCATTGCCCCTAAAGACTCCTTTAAACAGCCAAACTTACTGGTAACTCCCACTTTATAATTTCCGGCTGTTTTTGCAGCGTAGAATGAGCTAATGGCATTTGCAATTTTATTTACACCCTTCTTCCAGTAATAGGTATAACCGGATCCGGTATTGGCCTGCAAGGTAACACTGTCACCGGCGCAAAAGGAGAGTGGTCCTGAAGGAGTAATTATTGCTGATGGTTTGGATTTAACATTGACCGCCAGAGCAGATGAAGTAGTCGAAGCACAGGCATTTGTTACCACAACTGTATACGACCCTGCACTTACAGCATTATAAACGGAATCAGTGGCACCTGAAATATTGGCATTGTTCTTCTTCCATTGGTAAGTAAAACCGGCTGTGGATGGCGCTTTCAACGTGAGTGATTCTCCGCTACAAATTTGAGGATAACCACTGGAAGTTAACGTAGCAACAGGTCCGGCAGAAGAGGTTAGAACCACAGGTGAACTTGTAGCCGAACATCCGCTCGCTGTCACTCTTACCGAATAAGAGCCTGCTGTTGTTACTGTATAAGAAGACTGTGTTGCACCACTGATAATAGCACCCTTATACCATTGATAAGTCGCTCCTGCAACATTATTCGCGTTCAGGATTACTGATAAGGGTGTGCAAACTACAGTTGAGGAAGGAGTTTGAATGGTTGCGGATGGAACAGGATTTACGGTTAAGGCAACGGCATTACTCACAACAGAAGAACAGGCATTGGTAACTAAACAGGTATATGAACCCTGAAGGCTGGCGTTGTAGGTTGGCGATATTGCACCGTTAATTGCATTTCCGTTTCTTCTCCACTGAAAAGAATAAACCCCGGTCAATGATGGACTGCATGTAAGGGTTGACGTACTCCCTGAACAAATTGCTGAACTCTGGATAGATGCTACTGCATTCGGATTACCAATGCTGATATTGATAGCCGGTGTAAATTTACTTCCACAAGCCGGGTTAGTGACATAGCATTTGTATGCTCCGGATGAATTGGCAACAAAGGTGGAAGATGAGCCTGTACTTACGATGGAATTTCCGAGATACCAGGTATAGGTGATTCCGGGACCTACAGGCGTTGCCGAAAGCTGAATGCCACCTGAGCAACTGGAAGCACCTCCCGGAGCTGATATAGCCGGTGCAGTTGTATTGAGAGTTACTTCTAAAGGAATTGTATAAAGATTACCCTGACAATATGTATCAAAATAACTAACCTGATAAGAACCACTTTGAGTAGCAGTATACACAATTGATGTAGCACCTGCAATTGCAAAACCATTTAAATACCATTGATAACTTCCTGTAGAAATTGGAGGTGCCTGAAGCGCAACCGAAGATCCCACTCCGCATCCGGTTACAGCGCCAGAATGTTCAATTGCATTCCCCCCATAGAAACTGCCTGCAACATTAAATACAGGTGTAGAAATCATTCCACAGGCTGTAGTAATATTACAGATATAATCACCGGTGGGATAGGGAGGCAACAATACATTATTGCCGGAGGCATATAAACTATTGTTCACAAACCAGTCATAGGTAGCTCCTGAATAGGCGGGTACCTGCAATGCTCCTATCCCGGGCATAGATAATAAACAGCTTCCTGACCCGGAGAAACAATAGTCGGAATTGCAAGTAATATTCACAGTAGGAGGAGTGGTGGTATTAATTACAACGGGTGTGGAAACAGAAGTTCCACAAGTATTGCTAGCGGTGACAGTGTAAGTACCGGCTTGTGAAGGAGCATGATAAAAAAGTGTTGCACCGGAAATGGGGTTGCCATTGAGATTCCATTGATAACCGGTGAAGCCGGTCGGGGTGGATAAACTTACCGATTGGCCAAGGGCTGCACAATATGAAGTGGGACCGGAAGCTGTTATCGAAGCGGTCGGTTGTGGTGTTACACTCACCAGTACTATAGCTGTAGTCCGCATACCTCCACTATTCCACATTGTGCAGAAGTAAGATCCACTTGTAGTAACCAACAACGAATCATTATCAACATTCATATAAGAAAGTTGATTTGGTAGTGTTTTACCCCAGCTATAACGTGTATAACCGGAAGGCACTTTCAATATAACACTTCCTCCTGCACAAAAAGAAAGAGATCCGGAAGAAGTGATGACCGGTGCAACCGACGTATAAGCTACTCCACCGGAATCTAATTTAGCAATATATACATCCCGATTGTTCTCGTGCAAATAACTACCTCCGGTTATCAATAGCCTCGCACCGCTGATCACCCTTAATCGTGTAGGTTCAGAAAAATAGGCGTAAGAATTACCTCCCGGATATTGATAATTTTTATAGAGCGTCTCCACCCCTGCCTGATTAAACTTCTTCAAAACGATCCGCTCTCCAAAATTACCATATGAAATTAACAGATAATAGCTCCCGCTCTTTCCAGCTGCAACATCCAGTCCACCTTCAGAGAGTAAATTAGACCATTTCAGATAAACCGTATTTCCATTGGCATCTAATCGCAAATGAAAAGCACTTGGATAATTACCGATCCCATCCGATCCAAATCCTGTCATCACTAAATTTTGGTCTGTTAGTTCCGCAATTCCTCTGGCCGACGGAGTTGTACTGTTTCCACCGTTCAGATACAGATTGAATTTCCTCGTCCATAAGGTATCGCCTGAAAGATTAAACTTTACGGTATACACATTGAATCCGGTGAAGCTTGCCGTTCTGCCTGCAACCACCAAATTGCCATCTGTAGTAAAAGTCAGGGTGTTTGCTTCTTCATCGGCGCTATAACCATGGGTTTTATTTTGAATACTATTTCCCGCAGTGTCGGTTTTTAAAAACCAGATGTCTTTTGCTCCGGCTCCGGCACTTGCAGTATAACCTGTCATGTATAGTCTGTTTCCACGGTAACCGATATCGGTAATTTCATCTGCACCGGCCCCACCGAAAGTTTTCGTCCATAAAGCCACACCATTGGCATCCAGCTTCACCAGCATTCCATCCTTTAAACTTCCTACTGTCTTAAAACCGGCAGCATAAATTTCATCATTGGGACCAATAGTCAAGGCTTTTGCAGCATCTTCACCGCTACCGCCAAAATATTTTATCCAGAGCAGGCTTCCGCTTGACGTGGTTTTCATCACGAACATATCATTCAACCCGGCTCCATAAGAAGTAGATTGACCAACCGTGACAATTGAGCCATCGGATAATTCGGCAATATCATTGCCCAGCTCATTTCCGGGCAAATTGTAGCTGCTTTCGAACTTTTGAGCGGGAGATGAAGAGAATAAAGCCGAAAGGACGATAGCAATTGGGATGAAAAAATTCTTCATGGTATGGGATTTTGGTTAACCAAATGTAGGAGAACTTCTCAAATATCCAAAATCTA
Organism: Bacteroidota bacterium; assembly: GCA_016713925.1. NCBI lineage: Bacteria > Pseudomonadati > Bacteroidota > Bacteroidota bacterium. Next base: position 637,550 of record JADJOH010000008.1, on the reverse strand, counting down.
AACCCTTGAATTTCCGTTAATAATGGTAAATCCGGGGTAAAATCAGGTCATTACAAAATAAAACAAAGCCAATTCTTCCCCTTTTGAAATTTACTGACTAACATATTTCCACATAATTGTTAATTTCTTTACCTTTGCACCCCTTGCAGCTAATCCTAAACGGCTGTAATAATAATCGTTCTGAGATGGCTGAGTCTCCATATCTTATCCGGTTTATCCAGTTGCCAACCGGGCAGCATGAATACACATTCCGGATTGACGATACGTTCTTTAAAGATCGGGAAGGCACTATTATACATGGTGCTTCTATAGAAGTAGATGTTGTTCTTCATAAAAGTTCCGGTGCTATGCAACTGGAATTAAAAATGAAAGGCGAAGTCACTGTAGACTGTATGCGATGCCTCGAAGCATTTGTACTTCCTATTGAAATTGACAGAGTGCTTCTTGTTCGTATGGTGGAAACACCTACACCTGAAGAAGATGATATCGATGCCATTCATATTGCTAAAACGGCGTATGAAATTGACCTTAAAAATCACCTCTACGACTTCCTTACACTTGAAGTTCCTTACAGCCCTGTGCATGAGGACCTGCCCAATGGATTACCCGGTTGCAATCCGGAGATTCTGAAGCATATTAAACAGTTGAATAAAAAAGAGGAAGAAAAGAAGGAAGAAAAAGGGGATGATCGTTGGTCCGTGCTTCGAAAGATTAAATTAAACTAATTGAATATTAATTAATTAAATAAAAATAAGTCATGCCAAATCCTAAACACAAACACTCGAAATCGAGAAGGGATAAACGCCGTACACATTACAAAGCAACTGCCCCTACATTGGCCATTGATGCCAGCACAGGAGAAGCCCATCTTTGGCATCGCGCCTTCTGGCACGAAGGAAAGTTAATGTATAAAGGCAAAATTGTAATGGAACGTGAGGCATAATGGTCTCATAGCTATTCTTAACCTTTAACAATAACTCTTCTTACAGACAGGCCTTGATGAAAATTGGGATTGATATTATGGGTGGTGATTATGCTCCGAACGAAGTCGTTCTGGGTGTAATTCAGTCACTTCCCGAATTGGAGGGTGATACCAGATTGGTACTCTTCGGTGATGAGGTAGCTATAAAAGACCTTTTCAGTCGTGAGAATGCCGATATCAGCTTGGTGGATATTGTTCATACGACCGAAGTGATCGGGATGGATGAACAAGCCACCAGAGCCATTGCCGGAAAACCCGATTCAAGTATTTCCCGCGGCTTTGAACACCTGAAAGCCGGTAAGATTGACGGATTTGCTTCTGCCGGTAACAGTGGGGCGATGATGGTGGGTGCCATGTTCAGTGTAAAAACTGTTCCCGGAATTTTGCGTCCCGCCATTAGTTCAGTTATTCCGAAGGAAGATGGAAGTTGGGGACTTTTTCTGGATGCCGGTGCCAATGCCGACTGTAAACCTGAACACCTGCAACAATTCGCCATCCTCGGTAGTCTATTCCTGGAACATGTGTATGGAGTGCCGAATCCCAAAGTGGGCTTGATGAATATTGGAGAAGAAGAAGAAAAAGGCAATATGCTTTGTCAGGCTACTCATCCATTATTGAAAAATACCAGGGAAATAAATTTCATTGGCAACATTGAAGGCCGTGATTTATTCAATGATAAAGCAGATGTTATTGTTTGTGATGGGTTCACAGGCAATGTTATTCTGAAGCTGGCCGAATCTTTTTACAGCCTCATCAGAAGAAGAAAAATAAAAGACGAATATTTTGATCGGTTTAATTTTGAGAATTACGGAGGTACGCCGGTGTTAGGTGTAAACGCACCCGTAATCATTGCTCACGGAATTTCGAATGCCCGTGCGATCAAAAACATGATTCACATAACACGGAAAGTTACCGCTGCCGGTCTGACGGAAAAAATCGCTCAGGCGGTACACGAAAGCATCACCCAATAAGATGACCAAAGTTAGAGCTGCGATTACCGCGGTGCATGCATGGGTACCACCCGATCTGCTCACCAACCACGACCTTACGAAACTCGTCGATACCAATGAAGAATGGATTGAGACGCGTACCGGTATAAAAGAAAGACATATCCTGAGAGGGGAAGGCCTCGGCTCCTCCGACATGGCTGTTCAGGCTATTTTGCCTTTATTAAAGAAACGGGGAATTGGTGCCGATGAAATCGAACTCATCATTTGTGCGACCACCACACCCGACATGCAGTTTCCGGCTACTGCCAATATCATTGCAGATAAAATCGGTGCCGTGAATGCCTGGGGTTATGATGTCAACGCCGCCTGCTCCGGATTTATTTTCGCATTAACAACAGCCACTAAATTCATCGAAACGGGTACACATAAAAAAGTGTTGGTGGTTGGTGTAGATAAAATGTCGAGTATTATTGACTACACCGATCGTGCAACTTGCGTTATTTTTGGAGATGGCGGGGGTGCGGTACTGTTAGAGCCCAACGAAGAAGGTAACGGCATCATGGACTCGATTTTGAGAGTGGATGGGTCAGGGCGTGCATTTCTGCACCAGAAAGCTGGCGGTAGCGTTAAGCCGGCAACGTTAGAAACTGTTGCAGCTAAAGAACATTTCGTTTATCAGGAAGGTCAGACTGTTTTCAAGTTCGCTGTTACTAAAATGGCAGATGTAAGTGCTGAAATCATGGAGAAGAATAATCTCACCGGCTCAGACATCTCCTGGCTCATCCCCCACCAGGCCAACAAACGCATTATCGACGCCACTGCCCGCCGCATGGGACTTCCGGATGAAAAAGTCACTTTAAACATAGAGCGTTACGGCAACACCACCAATGGCACTATTCCACTTTGCTTATGGGAATGGGAAAAGAAATTCAAAAAAGGCGATAACATCATCATTGCTGCTTTCGGAGGTGGTTTTACCTGGGGAGCTATTTGGGTGAAATGGGCGTATTGAAAGTTTAAGGTTTAAGGTTTAAGGTTTAAGGTTTGTCCTTGCCTGAAATAGGTTGACTTTTTTGCGAAAGATCCTCCCCTCCTCCCAGTGATCTCGTCAGAATCATTGCATGGAAGATGGAATAAGTTTGACGAGAGAACGATCCTCCAAATTCGCAGTCCATTTTCATCTGACAATTAATACTTTACAAATATCCTATTACTATTGTCGCAAAAATTTCCTTACAAAAGTCATACATTAAAATGGGTATAATATAATTGTTTAAACAGCTAAAAACCTTACTTTTGAAGCATCTTTGAATTCACTTAAAATTAAATCAATATAAACATAAAATTAAAAAATGAAAAAACAACTACTAATGGCGTTGTTTGTTGCCGGTTCTCTCGGAATAGCACAAGCACAAACAAACATCTTAACTGAAGATTTCGAAGGAGGATCCGTTCCTGCCGGCTGGTCTAATATTACTCAGGCAACCGATGGTGGCTGGGTCGTTGGTAACAATGTCAGCGTGCAATCCACATCATTTCCTATTCCTGCACATACCTTAATGGCTGCAACCAATGACGATAAGTGCAATTGCAATAAAAGCAATGATATTTTTCTAACTCCACCAATGAACCTGACAACATTTTCAACTGTATTCATGAGTTATGAATGCTTCTATTTTAATTTAGCCTATCAAGGGTTAGTGGAAGAAGCGAAAATTGTTGCTACATCCGATAATGGCGTGACATTTACTGATCTTCAAGTGGTATCTGCAAATTCAGGAAACGGATGGCAGTCAAATCTTGTGGATTTATCAAGTGTAGCAGGAAATGCCAATGTTCAAATTGGATTTAAATATAATGACAAAGGCGGCTGGTTATACGGCTGGGCCATTGATGATGTAGTTATCTATGAACCATTAGCGGGTGTGGATCTGGCTGTGAGCAGCACTGTAGTTGGTAAAGATGATGCACGTCCGGTTTTTTCTCCTTATTCAAAATATATCACTAATTTGCCTCTCACGGTACAAACGATATTAACGAATGTTGCTACTACACCTATTACCTCCTTTGATTTTACATGGTCAGATGGCGTGAACACCTACAACCAAACGGTTACCGGTTTAACTATTGCCCCTCTTTCCAGTTATACCTTAACGGCGGCTGTTCCTTACACTACATTGGCAGGACCACAAACCATCACCACTACCATCACAAACATTAACAATGGAGCTGTTGAAATTAGTACTGCCAATAATTCTGCATCATTTAATATTGAAGGTGTAACTCCGCATCCTGATAAAAAATACTTTGCAGAAGAAGGTACAGGGACATGGTGCCAATGGTGTCCTCGCGGTGCTGTTTATATGGATTATATGACTGAAACCTATCCTTCACAATTTGTAGGTGTGGCTGTACACAATGCAGATTCGATGACATTGGCTGCTTATGATGCCGGAATTGGCGCTTTGATTGGTGGTTATCCGAGCGTTGTACCCAATCGCGGAACTGAAATTGACCCATCAGAACTTGAAGGCAATTTCATGAACAATATAGTATTAGCTCCTCCTGTTGTGATTTCAGGTGTTTCTACAGTTAGTCTGGCCAACAATCAAATTACTGTTGATCTTACCGGCACGTTCAGTCAGGCACTCAATGGTGATTACCGTTTCCTTGCTGTAGTTGTTGAAGATAGCGTAACCGGAACTACTGCAGCATACAATCAATCTAATTCATATGGTAATGGTGCAAATGGACCAATGGGTGGATTTGAAAACTTCGGCACAACGGTCCCCGCTGCTTCAATGAATTATAATTTTGTTGGTCGTGCGTTGTTAAATACTTTCGGAGGACAAAGCGGTAGTCTCCCTGGTGCTATCACTTCAGGTGGTGCTTATAATTATCAATTTACAACAACTGCCAATGCGGCCTGGGATAAAAGCCAATTATGGATTGCAGCTGTTGTAATTAACACATCAACCGGCGCAGTTTTAAATGCGAACAAATTCCCGGTTGTAATTACTACAGGTTTGAATGATCAAAACAATCCTTTGGTTGGTTCTTATCTTTATCCTACTGCAACTTCTGATATTATCAATCTTGCATTACATCTTCAGGAAACCTCTGACGTGTTATTGACAGTATCAGATGTACTTGGAAAAGTTGTAATGACTCAGGATTTGGGAACGATCAGCAAAGGTGAGAACAAAATGTTTTGGAATGTTAATCATCTGTCTGCCGGAATGTATCATATGACATTAACTACTTCTACCGGAAGAACAGCATTGAAATTTATTAAAGAATAAAGAACGGATTTAGTTTCTCATAATTAGTAGTGAAGTCCCGGTTATTTAATTAACCGGGACTTCTTATTAAACATAAATACCGGTTGCCCCTTTTTTACTTTTCACTTTCCTTCGACAAAGCGGAACCCGGAATAAGATTTTTCCATTCATTTAAAATCGCTTAAAATCAGTCAAAAACCCTTAAAAATGCTCATTTTTTAAAGAAATGAGGATATATTTCTTGATTTCTGAAGATTTCTTCTATTTTTATCGATTCAAAATAAACATCCTTATGAACAAAAAGGAAATCGAAGAACTTATCAAGTTTGTAGCCAAGGCCGGAGTCAGTGAAGTGAACCTCGAACTGAAAGACTTTAAGATCACTATTAAAAACAGTCCGCCTAAGGTGGAACAAATTGTACAAACGATAGCTCCTCCGGTTGTTATGGCAGCCGCGGCACCAGTCGCAAGTACTCCTTCCCCGGCCCCCGCAGGTACAACACCACCGCCTACATCTACTACCGATGATGCTAAATACATCACTATTAAAAGTCCGATGATCGGTACTTTCTACCGTTCATCCGGGCCCGACAAGCCTGTTTTAGCAAATGTTGGGGATGAAATTAAACAAGGACAAGTGCTTTGTATCATTGAAGCCATGAAGTTGTTCAATGAAATCGAATCGGAAGTGTCAGGAAGAATTGTCAAAGTACTCGTTGATAATTCAAAACCGGTGGAATATGATACGCCATTGTTTCTTGTTGATCCGAGTTGAAGTTTAAGGTTTAAGGTTTAAAGTTTAAGGTTTAAGGTTTAAAGTTTAAAGTTTAAAGTTTCACTCACCAGGTGACTACGGGCGATTAATTCTTGTTTCGTGTTACACGAGATGACCTCTGCAGCCCGATTGCTAGCGGGCCGATAGGTATCCAGCCTTGTGCCGACGAGACAGGTTTAAAGTTTGAAGTTTAAAGTTTAAAGTTTAAAGTTTAAAGTTTGAGAATAGGGTTTGAAGTTTGAGTATAGGGTTTGGAAAAATTGTTGAAGGATTCAGCAAGATTTCGAATTCCTGGATTTAGAATCATAAACTATACGCGATATGAAAATTCTGCCTCTCATGTGTGAGGTCATGACTAAATAGAATATATGTTTAAAAAAATACTGATTGCCAATAGGGGCGAAATTGCACTTCGCATTATTCGTACATGCAAAGAGATGGGGATACGTACTGTGGCCTCTTATTCAACAGCGGACAAAGAAAGTCTTCATGTTCGCTTTGCAGATGAAGCTGTATGCATCGGACCACCACCGAGCCGTGACTCTTATCTTAATATTCCCCGCATAATTGCTGCAGCAGAGATTACCAATGCTGACGCTATTCATCCCGGATATGGTTTCCTGAGTGAGAACTCGAGGTTCTCCGCCATCTGTTCAAAGCATGGGATTAAATTTATTGGTGCTACTCCTGAGCAAATCGATGCAATGGGTGATAAAGCCAATGCGAAGGATACCATGAAGAAGGCCGGTGTGCCTACTATTCCGGGTTCCGATGGATTGCTGGAGAATGTGGAACATGGGAAGAAGGTAGCGAAGGAGATGGGCTATCCCGTTATCGTAAAAGCAACAGCAGGAGGTGGCGGAAAGGGAATGCGTATTGTGTGGAAAGAAGATGAGTTGCAAAAAGCTTTTGAAAATGCACAGACGGAAGCGGCGGCTGCTTTCGGCAACGATGGTCTGTACATGGAGAAATACATTGAGGAACCCCGCCATATTGAAATACAGGTTGCAGGCGATCAATATGGCAAGGCTTGTCATTTGAGTGAACGCGACTGCTCTATTCAACGACGTCACCAGAAATTGCTGGAAGAAACGCCTAGTCCATTTATGACCGAGAAGCTGCGTGAGCAAATGGGAGAAGCTGCCATCAAAGCTACACTTGCCAGCAATTACGAAGGGGTAGGTACTATCGAATTCCTCGTTGACAAGCACAAGAATTTTTATTTCATGGAGATGAATACCCGTATCCAGGTAGAACATCCGGTAACGGAAGAAGTCATCAATTATGATCTGATCAAAGAGCAAATAAAAATTGCAGCAGGTGTACCTATCAGTGGCAAAAATCATTTCCCTACCATGCATGCCATCGAATGCCGTATTAATGCTGAAGATCCATACAATGATTTTCGTCCAAGTCCGGGTAAAATAACTGTATTACATCAACCCGGCGGACATGGTGTGCGCGTCGACTCTCATATCTATGCCGGTTATACCATTCCGCCCTATTACGATTCCATGATTGCTAAATTGATTACCGTGGCACAAACACGGGAAGAGGCAATGCAAACGATGGAGCGTGCATTGAGCGAATTCGTAATTGAAGGTGTAAAGACAACCATTCCTTTTCATCAGCAGTTGTTGCAGAATGAAGATTTCAGAAAAGGGAATTATACGACCAAATTCATGGAGTCATTTAAAATACGATAGGGAGAATAATACGAACTGCGAATATTCCCGAAAATACGAAATACGAATGCACGGAGAGTACGAAGATCGAGAAGATGACGAAGAGTGCTAAGAGTGCATAGAGTGCATAGAGTATTAAAAGTGCGAAGAGCGCGATTAAAGGGAAAGTTGCAAATGAATACTTATCGTACGAACTAGTACGAATGGGCAATAAATCAATTCAGCGTAAATCCTATTGATCCGTTTTATCCGTGTTCAACGATAGTTTCTAGCCGAAGTAAAAATGTCATCTTTTAAGAAAATTTCTTTTTCAACGCGTGTGGGTAAGCTCGATTATTTATTGGGTATGCATTACGTAGAAGTCCCTTCGCATATTGTCAAGAAACTCGGCGGATTAAATAAACAACGATTGTATTGCAGCATCAACGAAAAAGTGCGCTACTCCTGCGGACTAATGGCATTGAGCGAAGGCAGGGCCTATATCAGCATCAATAAAAAAAGAATGACTGATTTACAGTTAAAGATAGGATCCATGATTGATGTTGTTCTGGAGCCGGACACGAGTACATTTGGTATGGAAGTCCCTGAAGAACTCGAAGAATTATTAAAACAGGATCCGGAAGGAGAAGCCCGTTTTTTAAAACTCAGCCCCGGCAAGCAACGAAACATTATCTATTTTGTAAGTGGTGTAAAATCTTCTCAACTACGTATTGACCGCGCGCTGAAACTGATTAATAATTTAAAAGCATTGAAGGAGGGGAAGGAAACGATGCGTGCAATCTTTTATGGGAATTAAATTTGTCGGAGAATAATATTTGTTAGAGGGGGGTTACGAAATACGAAAGATTCACGAATATACGAAATACGAATATACGAAAGCACGAAAGCTCGAATATACGAAAGCTCGAATATACGAAAGGAAGAAAGTTACGAGAATTCTCTTCAATCTTAAAGTAAATATAACATACCAACTTCACCATTACACATCAACCACCATCAAAGTATATCCGCGTACATAAAGGTATATCAACGTATCGTATAGTATATCCAACGTACCTAAAAATATATACACGTATCGCAAAGTATATCAACGTACCTAAAAGTATATCAACGTACCTAAAAGTATATCAACGTACCTAAAAGTATATCATCGTACCTAAAAATATATCCACGTATCGCAAAATATATCCACGTATCGCAAAGTATATCCACGTACCGCAAAGTATATCCACGTACCGCAAAGTATATCCACGTACCGCAAAGTATATCTACGTACCGCAAAGTATATCCACGTATCTCATCGCATCAGCATCACCGTACCCATTTTCTCCGTAGTGCGGTTTTGTGAGCAGGGAGTGAGATAATTTACTTTATACACGTAGAGATCTGAAGGGGCTTCCTGTCCGTCGAATTTGCCATCCCATCCTTTGGAAGCATCGTTGGTTTCAAAAACTTCCTGTCCCCAGCGGTTGTAAATGCGCAGACTGTAAACATCCAAACGTTCTCCTAATCCAAAGAAAGCATCGTTCTTTCCGTCTCCATTGGGTGTGAAAGCCAGCGGTAAATAAACCTGACTATATCCCGGCGCACCTTCTACTGTTATGGTATCTCTGACTGAGCAGCGACCTATCTTCGTCTCTACCCAATAAATACCCGTATCCGCAACCGTTATAGCGTTAGTGGTGGCACCTGTTGACCAAAGGAAGTTGGTACCACCTTTCTGTGCCTGTAGTATCACTTCAAATTCATTACAGATAGAAATGGTGGATTGCAGATTATCAAATTCCGCCACGGTGACTTTCACAGTATCCGAGCCTACACAGAAGCCATCATCAACCAGAACACTATAGGTAGCCGTAGAAGTAACAAATAAGGTTTGTCCTCCGCTTCCCTGTGACCAGGTATAGCTTGCACCCGGATTCCCGGCATCAAGGGTGATATTTTCTCCTTCACAAAGTACTGTATCCGGACCAAGATCCACTTCGGGTATCTCCAGCACCGTTAGTTGAACAGCGTCACTTTGAACACAATTCGCTGTTGTAACCGTTAATGCGTAATTTCCGTCTTGCGTAATATTTATGGCAGCAGTAGTAGCACCGGTCGACCAGACATAAGATAATCCACTAATAGGAGAAGATAGCGAGAAGCTCAGATCCGCACAAATGGAAGTATCGGGACCGAGATCAAGCAAGGGTTCATAATCTACCACTAAGGTATCCCTGCTCAAACAACGGCCATAAGAAACATTCACCCAATACGTACCGGCTCCGTTAATCGTAAATACCGGATTTATACTTCCATCCTGCCAACTGTAGGTAGCTCCGGCATTGGTGGCATCCAAGACCAAAATCTCAGCAGGACAAAGTGTGGTATCACCGCCAAAATCAACAAGAGGTAAGGCACTGACATTAATTTGAATGGTATCTCTCTGAATACAATTGCTGTTTGTAACGGTAAGTATATACGAACCGGTCTGACCAACGGTGATCGAGGCTGCAGTACTGCCTGTCGACCAATTATAAGAACCATTAATTCCGGCGCTCAGGGTGATGGTCTCCGGTTCACAGAGATTGGAATCCGGCAAGGATGTCAACTGCGGGATAAAATCTACAGTAATACTATCAACATCGGCACAACGACCAATAGAGACATCCGCGTAATACAATCCACTGCTCAATACAGTAAAATCAGGAAGAGTACTTCCATCCTGCCAGGCATACACTGCTCCTGCATTGGTAGCATCCAATAACAAAGATGCACCCGGGCATAATGTGGTATCATTCCCAAAGTCAACTATCGGCAAGGCCTGTACGTTAACGACCACAGTATCTCTTTGCACACAATTTAAGGTGGTCAGTGTTAGCACATAATTACCAGTTTGGGTGACATTGATAGCCGAAAGGGTACTGCCCGTCGACCAGAGATAACTTCCGGCGAGGCCCGTCGAAATCGAAATGGTTTCCGGTTCGCATAAATTGGTATCAGGCATCAGGATTAATTCCGGCTCTGTGGTTATAATAATTGTATCGCCTGAACTGCAACTTCCCACCATGGCCTGCACAATAAATGTACCTGCAGTGGTCACTTCCAACTGAGAGGTGGTAGCGCCGGTGTTCCAGGTATAGGAAGCTCCTGTATTGAACGCATTCAGTACAATAGTATCTCCGGGACAAAGTACATCATCCGCACCAAAATTAACGGAAGGCAATGCTGCAAAGGTGACGATAGTAGTATCCCGTTGAACACAGCCGTTATCATTGGATTCTACCCAATAGGTTCCCGTGGTACTGACAACAAGTGAAGTTGCTGAAGAACCATCGGACCAAAGCAAGGTTCCTGTTCCGGTGGCCTGAATAGTAAACGTCTGACCGAGACATAATGAAGTGTCGTTGGAGGAGGATAGCGGCTGCGAATAGGCAACGACAATGGAATCTCTACTCAGACAAATATTATTTTCCACCTGCACCCAATACGTACCGGCCGAAGAAACGTTTAAGGTTTGTGCAGACGTACTATTTGACCAGTTAAAGGTAGCTCCGGGATTTCCTGCATTCAGCACCAACACATTCCCGGGACACAAGGTAGTATCGCTTCCCAGATTCACTTGCGGTATGGCATACACGTTAGCCACCATCGTATCGCGCAACTGACATCCGGCACTGCTGACCTGCACCCAATAACTTCCGCTCGCGGTAACATTTATCGTTTGCGTGGTGGCAGTGGTTGACCATAAATAAGTAGCCCCTCCTACTCCGGGATCCAGCAAAATAGTAGCTGTATCACACACGGTAAGGTCAGGACCAATAGAAATAGAACTCAGCGTATTGACATTGATACTATCTCTGCGGCTACAACCTGTATAGCTGATGTCAACATAATACAATCCGGTTGTACTGATATTAATCGTTTGCGTAGCTGCACCTGTGCTCCATGCATAGGTCGCACCCGGATTCAAGGCATCTAAAGTGATATTAGTTCCGGGACAAAGGAGTGTATCTTGCGGGAAGGGATCTATAGGACCGGCAAGCACTGTGATTTGAACACAAATGGTATCCCGAAGATTACAGGTCAGCGAATCAAAGACCACCATACAGGCATCGTATACGCCGGGTGTGGTATAGGTATGTGAAGGGTTCTTAGTACTATCTAACGTTGCTCCATCACCGAAATCCCAGGAATAAATCATTCCCGTTGTCCCGCTAACACTTTGATTGGTAAAATTCACTGTGAAGGGAACGCATCCTGAAGTAGCAGGATTAGCTGTCACTGCCGCGGTAACATCTACCAATTGCATATCAATTTTAAAGACGGCAATATCCCAACTGGCGCCTGCACCTTTGATGGTAGCTACTGAACCCGGAAGAGTAGGAAAGGTATTTGAACCGGTGCAAACGCCCTGATAAATCATACCACGGCTATCGAAACGGCTGGTCCCACCATCCACATGATCACCCGGAGATCCATAATAGGTAGCAAACACAAGTGATGTGGCATTCTGATCAATTACTGCTTCATAGAAAGAACCTGAACTCGGAATGGCATTGGGAGTAGTAGCAAAACCCGCCACACCGCCATAACCACTGATGTAAACTTTATTACAATTATCAACAAGAAATGCAGTAGGTGAGAAATTAGAGGCGGTTGCACTGCCAAGGCAAGTCTGATAAATGACCGAACCGAAGTTAAACGGAAACTTCATGATAAAAATATTTCCGCTATTCACGCCATAACAACCCGGTGTGATAGGAATATTTCCCTCAGTAATACCATATAGGTAAACACTGTTAGCGGCATCCAATTGCAGAAAATAGGCCTGATCATACCCGGAAGTTCCGATATAGGAAGAAGCCAGTGTAAAAATACCATTTGATGCCAGATACATCACCCATCCATCCATACCTCCTCCCAGAAATGCCGGATGAATTGCGCCACCCTGCGTCGGAAAGTTAACATTTGAAGTAGCACCGGCAATATATAAACCAAAACCGGAGCCATCCAATTTCAATCCCAAAGCGGCATCATCTCCCGAACCTCCCACATAGGTAGCCCAGTCGAGTGTAGCAAACGAAGGATTCAGGCGAATGATAACTCCATCCTGCGCTCCATTGGCAGTGGCATCGAAGACCCCCGCTGTAGCCGGAAAATTATTGGAAGAGGTAAAACTCGCGATATATACCGTTCCCAAAGCATCTGCAATAATTTCCCCTCTGTACGTATCACCATAATTATAAGGGATCGCATTTTGCCCGTCATTTCCGGAGCCGCCGATATAAGTTGACCCCACTAATGCTGAACCTGTGCTGTTGAGACGAGTAACAATGATATCATAAGAGCCATTCTGCGTTGCATCATAGCAACCGGGAGTAACAGGATAGTCGGACGAAGAACAGGATCCATAAATAAGAAGATCATTATTTGCCAATGAAAACATACTGTGAACATACTCATCCGAAGTTCCGCCTATATAGGTGGAATAAATTCTGGCACTACCCGTTGGATTTAGTTTCGTGATAGCGATATCTACATTTCCTCCGAAAGTTGCATCAAAAGCTCCGGGAGTGATGGGATAACCAACGCCAAAGCATCTCCCACCTGTAATAATATTTCCCAAATCATCATAAGCAGCGCTATGACCATAGGTAGTTTGATTCGATCCGGAGTAGGTTGAGGCGACAACGACGGGATCAATAACAAGTTCCTGCGACTGATCGTACTTACCGACTTTAAATGAAATCACATTTCCTTCCTTCCTGAAATCGCAAGCCACGGATTTCTTCTCTCCATTTATCAGCTGATAGGCAAAAGGACGCAACTCCGTAAAATCAAAAACAGAAGTTTTAACGATAAGTGCTCCGTCCTTCCGTATTTGAATTCCATCTGCTCCATCGTACTGCATACGAATCTGCCTATAATCGGAGCCGGGCTTAACAATAAAATCATACTTCGCATTGTTCTCTTCAGTATATACTTCAAGATCAATACCCGGATACAAAGAACTATAACGGACATGCCTATACCCCATTACCCGGGAGGCCCAACCGGAGGGATTGTTACCGATAATATAATTGCTATATCCTGACAATGGCTCACTTCCATTCGCGTTATTTTCCTCAGCGTTCAGGAATTTTACTTTCAATGCATGAAAATGAATAATTTCTTTTCGGGCCTTTTCAGGACTGTATTCATGTTCAACCTCATGAATTTCATTAAAGCGTTCAGGATTAAACAAAGAATACGTGAAGCCCTTTTCTTCCAGATAGAAGGTAGCACCGGGGAGGTCGGCCCGGTACCGGACATTGGGATGCCATTGGCCCTTATTTTCTTTGAACTCAATGGACGATCTTTCTTCACTTCCATGCCCGAGAGCCAGGAAGCCGGATAGAAGAAAGGATAAGAGGAGGTGGATGCGGATAGTCAAGGCGTGTGTTTTGAGACTCTTAAATTAGAAAATATTTTAAAATGAATTTCAAAATGCTCATTTTTACATGAAATTTTATAAAAAAACGACAAAAAAACCTTATATAATGACCTATTCCAATGAAATTGAAATCAATTTACCAAGGGAAAAAGTAATTCTCCTTTTTGACAATCCGGAGAATCTGAAGAAATGGATGCCCGGACTGATCAGTTTTGAACCGGTGAGTGGTATTCCGGGTCAGCCGGGCGCCGTGGCAAAACTCAAATTCCAAATGGGAAAAAGAATGATGGAAATGACGGAGACGGTAACTGTTCGCCAACTTCCCGATGAATTTTCCGGCACCTACGAAATGAAAAATGTTTACAATGAAGTAAAAAATAAATTTATCCCACTGGGTCCTGACAAGACGAAATACTTGACCGAAAGCACTTTTCATTTTAAAGGTGTCATGCGTGTCTTCGGTTTTCTCATGAAGGGAGCATTCATAAAAACCTCGCAAGGGTATCTGGAACGGTTTAAGAAATTTGCAGAGGAGGAAGGATAAAATATTTCATCTGAACATTTCAATTTTTCCTGTATGGTAAAGCAAGAACAGCAGAAAAATCAAAAGCTCACGTTGAAACATTCGGACGGAGTACTACACCTCATGGTGGAAACAATAACTTACGTTATAAAAAATGCAATTCCGCAATAGTAGTAAATTTCTATTGCGGAATTGCATCAATTTTAAATTACAATTTCATCAATCGAATAGTTTTAGTTTCTCCTTTTCCATCAGAAACCTGAAGCAGAAATATTCCGGAAATCAAATCAGCCACATCCATTTGAATTTCATTTTTACCTTCAGTTACGTAGTATGTAAATTCATCGCTCAATTTTCCGGTAGCATCAAAAAGTTTAATCGAAACATTTCCCTCCACCATGGAATTAACAACCAACGTAGCCTGATCAGCAGCCACCGGATTAGGATAAAAACTCAAGTCTACTGAACTACCCGCTTCATCAGTTTCCGCTGATCCTTCTACACGCGTATTTGATCCGCTTGCAATAGTAGTTGCCCAGCAAATTTTATTATCCAAGACTGTTGAATTCTGACTGGTAAGGCTATCCTTTGTAAAGGTTTTTACAGTCGTTATTGCTTGTGAAGTATACTGTAAACTTAAGGTTAAGGATTGCGGATTATCCGACACCTCGTTGCATCCCGAGACAAGGTTAAAATAAGTCTTCATCAACCAGGCCAGACTCCTTGTAGGAATCCCCGGACCTAATATCCTCACATTGTTTCCAAATGCAGCAATACCATTTCCTGCTGCACCCGCGTTGCTTACAAAATCAATCGCATTAAATTGCTCCTTACCTACACCATTATATATCTTTTGACCAAGTGGTGTACCGTTAATGTCAGTCCTAAAAATTATACCATCGGTTTGTCCGGTTGTATATTGATTTGCGCCACAGATAAAATACTCTTTCTTAGTCGGCTCATTTCGAGTCACCACATCATAGCCATATTGATTCGCGACAGGATAATTTGGCGTAGGTCCGGTTGAAAACAATCCTCTTGCCAACACAGTGACCGGAGCAGCACCGGAAGTATTCACAACGTACAATAGCACTCTTCTGTTCAGGCCGGGAAGTCCGAGGCTACCGGTAATTACATACTGCTGAGCAACACCTGTTTCTTTTATAGACTGGAAATCAAGATCAGTTGCATTGGCTGAACTAACAAAATGCACCCATATCGGTGTACCTGAAGCATTAAATTTGGCAATAAATGCTCTCTGACAAGTGGCACCCCCTGTTACAGGTTTAACATTCCCGACAATCACTACAGTATTGCTGGCGGAATCATCAATCACTGCAGTGGCTTCTGCATTACCGTTTTGTCCATTCAAACATTTCAGGTTAAAAGTACGTACCCACTTCATCATATCCGGAATTCAGGTCAATTTTAAACAGATGAGAAGGTACGCCGGCAGCAGATGCTTTCATCAGTAAAATATCGGCACCACCGGGTACCGGAGAGGATGCAGCACCTGTTGTTGCACCAGACATCATAAAGTAACTCGTGCCTTCACCAATGGAATTCATCCGCGCAGCGAGCTCAATTCCATTTTTAAAAATAAAATACTTTCGGTTATTCTGCACAGTTCCAGCTAAGCGGGTCTTGACAAAACGCGCTCTTTCAAAGTTGGATGGTGGTGCAGTGATCGTTCGGCCGGTTCCTGCATACACAGGCGTACCGTTCGTAAGAACAAAATTCGTAATGATTCCGTCATTGAATGTTTCATTACTGGCGGAATCAGCGTAGTAACACCTGTTGCCGTACTGGGCTTGCAGGGATATTGATGAAAATAATATCATCAATAATAAGTTAATTTTTTTCATGGTTGTTTTGGTTTGGATTCAAATGTAAAGGTGAAAGTACTGGTATTTTCCTTTTCATTTGCAAGGAACATGAAAAAACCCGTCAGAAAGTAACCATCTGACGGGTTTTATAGTAATCTACTGCTTATTGCTTCACCACACGGATATTTTTCGACTTTCCGGTCGAAGTAATGACCTGAACGATGCAAACACCACTCCGCATCTCAGTGATGTCAATCCCGGCTTCGTTATCGCCCTCCTGAACCAGTAAACTATGCTCATCCATCAACCTTCCCATTGCATCTATGATTCGCACCGTAACCAGATCTTCCATAGTAGAAACAAGGTGCAATTGCAGGGAATTTCCTGCAACCGGATTCGGATAGACCGACACGGAAAGATCATCTGAAGAAACCCCTGCATTCTCCTCAGCACCCCTTCTCAAATTAGAACCCCCAGCCACACTTGTCGCCCAGCAAACGACATTCGAAAGAGCATTTCCATATTGCCATTGCAGGCTATCCTTAGTAAACGTGGTAGTAAAGGAAGGAGTAAACGTCGTGAAACTGATGTTCAGTGTTACAGAAGTTGGATTATCAGGAATTTCGTTACAACCGGTCACCAGATTAAAATAGCTTTTCGCCAACCAGCTTCTGTTTGCAGGAGCAATTCCGGAAGCAAAAGTTCTGTCATAACGTCCAAATGCTGCAATACCGTCTCCGGGAGTACCGTACTGATTAGTTTGATCTATAGCATACAGTGCTTCACTTCCATTGCCCATGTACAAACGGAGTGCAAGCGGTATACCGGCTCCATTCGTCTTTAACAACATACCATCCGTTTGCCCGAAAGTATACCCTGTGGAACCCGCTACGTAATATTCTACTACATTAGAATCTTTTCTTGTCACCACATCATATCCATTCTGTGCCGAAACCGGGAAATTAGGTGAAGGACCCGCGGAGAGCAGACCACGTGCAAAAACAATCACCGATACTGCTCCATTGGTATTGACGCGCATGAGCAATACCCTGTCTCCCGATCCGGAAAGCCCTACACTACCCGTAATGACATATTCTCCATTTACATCTGTTTCCCGAATACTCTGTAAGCTCACTGCAGTGGTATTGGCGGCTCCGATTGTCCTGAACCATTGCAACACACCACCGGCATTGAACTTCGCAATAAAAGCAGATTGACAATTCACGGGAACCACATTTGTTTTAATATTCCCTATAACGACGACACTTCCGGTAGTTCCATCATCGATTACCGAAGTCGCTTCCGCATTCCCCACTGTTAAGGATCCGCAAGGAATATTGAACTTCCTGACCCATGAAATAGTGCTCATGGTACTATTGTGTTTCATCAGAAAGGCACTGGAAACATTGGGTGTTGAACTATAGCCGCAGGTAAAATAATTGCTGGCCTTATACTTCGAGCGACGTGTACAGAGCGCTTCATCAAAACCATTATTGAGATCTACTTTCCACAAACTACTTGGAATACCTGATGCACTTGTTTTCATGACCATAATATCTCCACCTCCCGGGGTTGAGGCATTGCTGGAATTAGCGGATCCTGACATCACAAAAGAATTCCCTGATTCACAAATACTGTTTAACCTGGAGGGCAATTCCGCTCCATTTTTAAATATATAATACAACCTGTTTTGCTGTGTAGTACCGGAAAACCGTGCACGCATAAAGCGCGATCTTTCGGTGGCACCTGCTACAATAGATTTCGCCTTACCACAAGCAACATAAACGGGCAACCCGCCGGCGAGAAACTGATCAGTGATCAAACCGTCATTGAACCACTCGTTGGTAAGGGAGTCGATGTAATAGGTACGATGACCGTACTGAGCCGACGCAGACATTCCTGCTAACGATAGCAGCAGTAGAAACATAAATTTTTTCATGACAATTATTTTTTGGTGGTTAGAGGTCCTGTTGAATGCAGATGTTTTCAACCCTGAAATGTAAAAAAATATCCTTTCATCTACAAGAATTAAATATATAAATTTATCAACTGATCCAGGTCATTTATTCGACTACGAAACCTACCTTTGCCTCCACTAAAGGCTGCGCATGAATCTGTCAATGAAAGAAATATTGTCTGTTACAATGATCCTCTTTGCGGTGATAGACATCATCGGTTCCTTACCTGTCATCATTGAAACGAGGAAAAGAGTAGGGTTCATCCATGCGGAAAAGGCCACAATTGCCTCTTTGGTCATTATGGTACTGTTTCTGTTTTTAGGGGAGAGTATTCTGAAATTAATCGGCATCGATGTATCCTCCTTCGCCATTGCGGGCTCGCTGGTTATTTTCTTCCTGGCTTTGGAGATGATTCTGGGTATCCGGCTTTACAGGGATGAAGTGCCGGAAACCGCCTCTATTGTTCCCATCGCTTTCCCGTTGATTGCTGGCACAGGTACCATGACGACACTCATCTCGTTACAATCTCAATATTCCACACAAACGATTCTTATAGGAATTTTTGTAAATATGGTCATTGTATATTTCGTATTGCGATTGGTGGAACCGTTAGAGCGATTATTGGGCAAAGCAGGTATCAGTATCATTCGAAAAGTATTTGGGATTGTACTCATGGCCATCTCCATAAAATTATTCAGAACCAATGTTGGTTTTTAATTTCATGTTCCTCCTCCTTGTTACAACATATGACCAGACTAATTCATAGTTTCAGGTTTGCGCTGAAAGGGATTCGGATTTATTTGCTTTCCGAAGGCAATGTACCTCTTCACATTTTGGCTACCGTAATGGTCATCTTTGCAGGATGGTGGCTGGATGTATCCTTCATCCAATGGTGTTTACTTGTTCTGGCCATGACTATGGTGCATGTTGCAGAAGCCTTCAATACTGCCATAGAAAAATTGGTAGACTTTATTTCACCGGATCACCACCAGCTTGCAGAAAAGATCAAAGACCTCTCTGCAGGAGCTGTTTTATTAACGGCCATAGGTGCCGCCATTATTGGATGCATTATTTTCGGAAAAGCGCTGTTTGCTTATTTTTAACCGCATTTATCTCGCAAATACAACCTTCGTAACTGACAATTGTTCCTTTCCTTTCATGGTACGCAGCAGATAAATACCATTGCTGATGCTTTGATCATTCAGAATGGTTACTTCTCCTGTACAGGGAATACTGCTCCACTTCTTACCACTGATATCGTACAAATCGAACATTATCTCTTCAAAATTATCTATCCCATCTAGTCTTATCACAGACTCCGTCGTTACAGGAACAGGAAAAACCTGCACATCAATCGCGCGCGCCTCCTCCAATCCTTCTCTGCAATTAATGGTCGTAACAATCGTATTAGAAAGTCTGGTACACCCGTTCGCAGATTCCAGTACAGCCCATGAACCTGCAGCTCCAACTGTCAATGATGGGGTGGTATAATTAATGTTCAGGCCGTTTTTCTGCCATTGATAGGTAACGCCATTGAAGGTGTTCGCAGTTAAAGTAACTGTTTGACCCTGACAAAAAGTAACCGGACCATTAGCAGTAATTGTAGCAGCGGGATTAAACTTCTTATTGCATACAACAGAATCAACAGAGAAAGGTCCACAGGAAGAGGTCACCTTGACAGAAAAAGTACCGGATTGGGTCACCTTATATGTTCTCAAAGTAGCTCCTGCAATGTTCACATTATTTTTCTTCCATTGAAATGTATATCCCGGCAAACTATCAGCGGAGAGCACAACCGTATCGCCTGAGCAATAATTGATTACTCCCGACGGAGTCAGATTCACAACGGGAGCAGCATTCATCGTCACTGTTCTGACTATAGAGCTCACTGCACATCCTGCAGCATCGGTCAACATTACAAAATAAGTACCCGCAGAAGTTGCGGTATAGGCATTTGAATTAGCGCCGGCAATCGCAACACCATTCTTATACCATTTATACGTATAGGGACCAACGTTAGTAGTAAAGGTCACATTTCCACCGGTACAGAGATTCATAGGACCGTTTGGAATAATGTTGGCATAATAATATTTGACGGTCAATTTAGGATGATGTGAAGCGGTAGGGTTGTCAGAAGAAGCGATGCTGGCCCAACTCAAGGCATGATTTTCTTCTTTAAACTGCATCATAAAACCAAATCGCTCACCGGGAACATATGACCAGTGCTTCAATTGATTGGCCACATTTACACTTAAATAAGCTTTAGATTGAATCGTAGAACAAGGTATTGCTGAAGCCTGATAGTCATTTGCAAGAATTTGATGATTCCAGGTGACTGTATTTTCCTGCCAGGGTTGAATGCATCTTTTAAAGTACAGTGAATTCGGTGGATAACCCAATATCTTGGTATCAATGGTGTCTACCCATAATTTTAATGTAGCACTTATAATCGGACTATTCGCAGGTATTGAAGAAAGATCAAAATCAAGAAACCCTCTTTCTGCAGTCCGGAAGTATTTATACCAATTGGACACTTCGATAGATGGGGTATATCCGAAATTAGTACCAAAAGAACCAAAGGCCGTAGTAATATAAGCGTCTCTTCCATCGGAAGACGGCTTAAGTGTGAGGGTTTTTACAGGTAAGGTGGACGAAGAAGTTTGAGCAGTAAAAGTGACATTAGAGGAGGATTTTGCACAACCGATTACATTAGTAACTGTACATTTATACTTACCACTGCTTGTTGGCGTCAACGTTGATAACACGCCGCCTGCAAGCGCAGTTCCGTTTTTATACCATTGATAAGAGGAAATATTCGAGCCGGATGCAATGAGGGTGGCAGCAGCACCGGAACAAAGTGAAACACTTCCATTGGGAGAAACCGTGATAGTAGGGTTATTAAAAAATGTAATATCCTTTATCAGACTGGTATTACATACGAGTCCTGTTGTGAGAACCCTGTACTGACCGGAGGTCTTTACCCATAATGTCTGACTATTCGCACCTGCAATCACATTTCCATTTTTCTTCCAGACATAACTGTTAGCCGGAGTACACGTCAATAAAACGGAGTCGCCATTACACACCTGATAGATGGGTGAAGTAATGAATGCCCCCGGGTTGACAGAAATGACAATAGGATCAGAAAATAAATAACAATAAGTTCCTCCTCCGCTGGAATATCGGCCCTGAACCCTATAACTGCCCGCCTGAGTCGCTTTAATACTTGTTAATCCGGAAGAACCCGGAATCACTACATTATCCTTTGTCCAGTTATGAATTGTAATCCCGCTTGCTGCTGTAATTATCAACGTATCGCCTTGACAAATGGTAGTGGAACCTTGTACGGAAACAGTAGGTTTGGACGGTCGCGTAATGGGGATAGGTCCCGTAGTTAACGTATCGCCACAAATCAACTTCGTTTTAAATTCATATACTGCGGAATCAGTCAATGGTCCAGGCAAAATGTAACTTTGAACACCGGTTGCTATGCCGTTCTTATACCACATCGCCCATCTTTGCGGACTGAATGAAAAGGGTTCGAAGATGGATGGCACCTGCAAATCCCCACAACCTGTATAACTGCTAAATACCGGAATTAGTGCATTGCCCACGCTGGATAACATTGGCATAGAAGATGACCCAACCAAATTAGCGTTCATATCATATTGATTCAATCGAATCCTGCATCCTGAACTGTAACTTCCGGTACTTATACTAAAAGATGTTCCGAAGCCCGGCCCAGTAACAACCGGTTCACCTGTAAAGTCGAAGTTAGGGAACTCTTCAATGTACCACTCATAGGTATAATTGGGGTCAACAAACCCATTGGTATACGTCACATTTTGTGAGGTACAGAAATCCGTCGCGTTGGGAGAGACCTGAATCCACTGTGCCTTCAATTGAACGGTTAGCAATAACATAAATGCCAAAAAAATCTTAAAGGTGTGGGCTGGAAGAAGTTGATGCATTGGATAATAGTTTTGGTTTCACCCTTGCGGATGAATTAGGTAGGGAAAAGTAAAAATAAAATGGATAACCGCCATAAAAAAATCTGAATTTTTGATAAAACCTCCTTTTTGAAAGGTAAATTAAGCAATAACGAGCTCCTTCTGAAGCAATAATTCCTCATTTTTCAAACGAAGTAATATCTGCATTACCGTCACCACATCCTTCTGGCAATAGGTGACAATGCGTTCCAGGTCCTTTTCCTTCCAATATACCGTACCTACCTGCGAGCCATCGATATCATCCTTCGGACTAGGAATTCCCAATATATAGGCCAGTAAATTTAACGGAGTATAGTTTTTATAATCGCCAAATTTCCAGAGTTCCATGGTATCCAGATGCGGCACTTCCCAGGGTTTTTTCCCGTAGAGATCCAGTTGGGGAGGAAATTCGATTCCATGTACCACCATTCGCCGGCACATATAGGGGAAATCAAATTCCCTGGCATTATGCCCGCATAAAATCATCGGAGCTCGCCCGGTCTTTTTCCTTTGTTCGGAAATTTGTCTCAACAACTCCGCAAAATTCTCCAATAACACCTTTTCATCATCGCCATAAAATGACTTTAATCGGAACATGCGTTGCCCATCTTTATGAGACAAAAAACCGGTGGTAATGCAGATTATTTTTCCGAACTCTGCATAGATGCCGGCCCTTTCATATGTCTTGTTTTCATCTGCCGTTTCTTCCTGTTTCAGATTCGCTGCTTTACGCATCCATAGCTTTTGAAATTCCGGCGGCACCTCATCATAAGAAGGGTACTGAGGAGCGGTCTCAATATCGAGACATAAAACATCTTCCAGTTGAATGTTATTTAACATTGTACATTTTTTACAAATATAATTGCGAGAAGATCTATTAGTCGAATTTAAACGGATATAAATATTTAGAACTATGCATTGGGCTTCCGGCTTCCGGCTGCGGGCTTCCGGTCAGGTGCTTTGAATCCACCGGCTTCTGCATCTATCGATTTGAAAAATTCACTTTTAATTTAATTGGCTTGCCTCTAAGCGTAAAAAAAACTTTAAAATGATCCATCCACCTCACAACGAAAGATTAATAAACATTCATCAATTCATCCAATCATTAATTCATCAATTCCCTAAATTCAATATATAGAGGATAAAATCTAACACTTCCCGTCAGTTCAATGAAACCAAAAATTATCATCGTATCATGACTCCCCGTTTCTCAAGCAGCGGTATCATCGTAAAATAAGATTCATTAATGGACTCCGGGAGGAAGATATATTTCTTATCGAAGATTTCACGGTTGATGTAAAAGCTGAGCCAGTACTCATTGTTCAAACCGAACACTTTTTCCTGAATAGGTTCAATGAGCATGAAACTCATCGGAGGCATATCACCTAAATAATGGCGCAAAGTAGAAGTTTTTACATCTTCTCCGTTAAAAACACCATAGCCTTTGCTGGCAACAATTACATTTTCGATGGGATATTTTTTGAGATTCAGGATGTAGACTTCCCATAAAGGTCCTTCTTCATCAGCAATTAAATCTTTCGGAACAACGGCTATGGCGATGTCTTCTACGGCCACACGCTGGATATCTCTCAACATATTTTTCTGCTCTTATTTTGAAACGAATTTCGACAATATTTGTTGCAAAGATACGGCCAAAAAAACGGTATTTAACATATAGATTTATCGAATGCTTAATACTTACTTGTCAATGAATTATGAATAATCTTTGCCATTGCAATTTTTTGGTTGTTCAATACTTTATTAGAACGCTGATGCCCTTTGGGCATACGCTGATTTTTTGGCAAGGAGGGATTTGCGCGGATTTTACTTTCGACAAATGAGGAGCAGTATTCAATTGAGATCAGCCATCTTTATTGCACCACGAACATAAATGGGTAGATCAATCAGGGATTTATCCGGTGCCTGATTGCGGTGATGACCGAGGCGTACCATGATTATGTTTTTTGAAGGTACTGCAACAATGTACTGTCCAAGAATTCCCCGGCAATAAAAGAACTTATTCCCATCCACTTCGGATATCCACCACTGATAGCCATATTCCAGATTTGGTTTGCCTTCATTCAGTAAAGGTGCGGGCATAACACTTTCCAAAACAAAGGCGGTATCTACCAATTGATTTCCGTACATATTTCCGAGATGTAGATAGAGGGCACCTATCCTCGCAAAATCGCGGGCATTGGAATAGATACAACAGGACGCTTTCTCCATCCCTCCTTCACGGTCGATGGTCCACTCAGCAGGGTACTCGGCTCCTATCGGCTTCCATAGTTTTTCGGAGCAATACTCACTCAGATTTTTTCCCGTTGCACGCATAATAACCATCGCCAATAGTTGTGTTGCTCCACCCTGATAATAATAGTCCTTGCCGGGAGTACCCACTACTTCGAGACCATCCATCAATCCTTTCAGATCCTTGCCATAATAGGCCTCGGTCGTCACGCTAAACAAACTGGAATAGGCTTCATCCCAGCTCAGTGCTGCCGACATGGTAATGAGATGACGTAACGTTAACTTGCCTTTACTATCGTCTTTATATTCGGGAATAAACTCATTAACACGCTGATCAAGATTTTTAATCGCACCTTCTTTCAATGCTATACCGGTAAGCACACCAATCACACTCTTCGACATGGAAAAGGAATTCGATAAAGCTGAATCACCAAAACCTTCCCAATAGGCTTCGTACAAAATCGAATCGTTATGAATCACCAGCCAGGCGACACTGCGCTCCCGTATCAATTCATTTTCAGTGGCGGTATCGGGTTTTACTTTATTGTAATTAGCAGCAAGCGGCCATGGACGAGGAGTGCCGTTTGGTACCTGGCGTTGGGTGAAAATCGCTCTGTCGTCAATGTCAACAAAATTATATACAAGTGCTTTATAGATCCATGTCTGACCGCTGACCAATATCCAGACATTAAAGGCAATTAGAGCAAACAAGAAAATTTTGCCAATTAATTTGAGTATTTTCCTCATAAGCAGAATGTTTAAATCTGGAACCGAAAGTAGCTATTTACCAATAAACAAATCCGTGTAAATCCGCTTAATCAGTTTTATCTGCGTTCTAAACAAGTAGTTTTGAACCTAACTTCCGTCAGGCAAGCACGGATTAATCGGATGAAGGGATTTTCGCGGATGACGGGGTGCTGGCCATCGGAAGTTCTTCATTCATACCGGAGCGAACACTAAAGGGAAACAAGGTTTGCATATGAAGCAAGACTTTCGCTTTCACCTCCTCCATATTTACTTCACGATTCAATTCCTTTTGCAGTGAGGTTACTCCTTTATCAGGGATTCCGCAAGGAACAATTTTGTTGAAGTAGGACAAGTCATTGTTGACATTAAAAGCGAAACCATGCATGGTCACCCATCTGCTGCAGCGCACACCAAATGCACAAATCTTTCTGGCTTTTATCGGATCATCTTCATCCAACCAAACTCCGGTCAATCCGGGAATGCGACCTGCTTTGATACCGTAATCAGCACATGTCAGAATGATGGCTTCTTCCAGCAGCCGCAGGTATTTATGGATATCATTAAAGAAATGATCCAGGTCGAAAATAGGATAGCCCACCAATTGTCCGGGACCATGGTAGGTGATATCGCCTCCCCGATTAATTTTATAGTACGTTGCACCAATACTTTTCAGCAAACGCTCATCCGCCAGTAAATGAGCTTCTGCACCACTCTTGCCCAGGGTGTATACGTGTGGATGTTCACAAAATAGCAGGAAATGCCGGGATGGAAATTGTTGGTCGGCCGGCAAGGATCTGTTCTCCACCTTTTGACGCACTGTTTCGGCAAGAATTTTTTCTTGTAAATCCCAGGCATCCTTGAAATCTATTTGGGGGAGATTGTGGTAGTGAACTACTTGCATTTGATTACGAAACCTGCCTGCCGGCAGCTACTGTTTGGACACAAATGTATTAAATTAGCCTTATGAAGAAACCAAATTATATAATTGATTTCGAAGGCGAACTGAGCGATAAAAGGTTAGAAGACAGGGCAAGAAAGGTTGTTTCAGCCTTAGTAATTTCTCGAACAAGTTCTGTTCACGGTAGCACGTTAACTGAAGCTGATCAAAAAGGGTTTTACAGGTTTTGGATAATGAAAACGTTAGTGAGGCAGAGCTCATCGTCTCTAACGAAACGATGTAAAGAATGTTCAAGGAAAGATGTATAGTAATTCAAGATAGTAGTTCTTATGGTTTAGGGCATCAAGGAAAGCGATGGCGGTTGGGTGGCAACAAAGGGGTAGGCTTTAACTCTATTAGCTTGGTACGGCCCAAACTGAAGTTGTTGGGCTTTCCACAGGCCAAAGCAACAACAACACGGATTTATAAGCAACAACCGGAGCGCCTAAAAAGAAGTCGCCGCAATTATCCTCTAGTTAGAAAAAGGGGGGGGTGGCGAAGGGCAACACCTGCTGGGGAAAGCCGCCCAAGTCTTCGAGGGAGGAATGAGAAAATTAAAAGTAACTGAAGCCACAACAAACCCATATTCTCCTAAAGTACTAGCATGGGCATCATGGTATAGGGTTGGGTGGTTGGAAAGGAAATCAAATCAAAGACCAGGCCCAATTATATTACTAAAGGCGTAGAAAAATTTGAGAATATTTATGAGGGAATTGGCCACACGGCAAACAGTAGCTGCCGGCAGGCAGGTACGAATAAGTACGAATATACGAAATACGAAAGGACGAATCTACGAATCAACGAATGTACGAAATACGAATAGACGAATGAAGATGAAAATGTTTAGACCTTCGAAATCTAATCAGCGAAAATCTTAAAAAATCAGCGTCATCTGCGTTCCTTAAAAAATATTAATGTATTGATAAATAGTATATGCATCGACAGATGTTTATAGGGTAAAGAGCGAAACCTACCTTGTGGCAGGCAAGTACGAAAGAGGACGAAAGGGCGGATATGCGGATTAGGGTGGTTTCCTGATGGATGCGAATTTATTAAATAATTTATTTTGATCTTTGGGCATGCGAATTCTACTCATTGCATTGTTTCTTCTGGTTGGTACTGCACGGGCACAAAACTGGATGCAAGTGGCCGATTTCCCGGGTTCGGCAAGAGACGATGCGGCAGGTTTTGTGATTGGAAACAATTTCTATGTGGGGACCGGACTTAATTCCGGCTTTAATCCTGAACGAGATTTTTATACGATGGATCTTACCACCACTTCATGGACAACCGGTGTTTCATTACCTGTTGGAATGGAGCGACAGTATGCTTCAGGATTTAATGAAGGGAATTACGGCTATATCTTCGGAGGTGTGGGTCCCGGGAATAATTATTTGAATGATCTCTGGCGATTTGATCCCATAACGATGACCTGGCAAAGTTTAACCTCCCTGCCGGCTGCAGGGAGGAAAGGGTCTGCGGTTTTTGTAATAGGTGGAGAAGTATTTATCTGCGGAGGCAACAATGCAGCGCAACCTGCCCTTCGCGAAAACTGGAAATATACTATCGCCACGAATTCCTGGCAACAGCTCACTGATTTTCCCTTTCCGGCTCTTTGGCGGTCTGCGGGATGTGCGTTCAATGGCAATGGTTATTTAAACGGGGGAATTGACAGTACCGGACAGTACAGCAATTTCATATATAAATATAATCCCGGGAATGATACCTGGTCCATATTAACTCAATTTCCGGGTAACGGATTCGCCTATACGCAAATGTTCCCATATAACAACAGCTTACTTTTTTATGGCGGCATTGAAAACGGAAATGTGTTTCTGAATTATCTCTGGCGTTTTGACTTCTCCTTATTCGCATTTGTACCTGCCTCCGGTATACCCACTCTTGCCCGGAAAGGATACGTGGCCTGTGTGCACAACAACGTGTTTTACTGTACAACAGGACTTGTTTCCACTCCTGCACGCACCACAGAATCCTGGAAGTGTTTTAATATCACCGCAACGGATGAACCCTCCTTTCTTCAACAGCCCATCTACCCGAATCCTTTCAACGACTTCCTGTACCTTCCATTCGCCGGCCAACTTGAAATTCAAGATCATCTGGGGAGAGTTTTACTAAGAGAACAAATTCACTCCGGAATATATCCCTTCAACCAAATCCCCAACGGGAGCTATCTGCTCAAACTGAGAAGCAAAGAGAAGACGATTATTCAACAAATTATAAAATAATTTGAAAATTTGAAAATGGGATGATTTGAAGATGGAATGATTTGATGATGGGATGATTTGATCGCGAAGCCTCGCGATGGGATGATTTGAAAATGGGATGGTTTGATGATGGGATGGTTTGATCGCGAAGCCTCGCGATGGGATGGTTTGATGATGGGATGGTTTGATGATGGGATGGTTTGATTATTAGATGGGATGGTTTGATTATTAGATGGATATTAAAAATAAAGGGTGTAGGATAGCTGGATAATTTTATAGTGATTAAACAGTAAAGTGGGTCAATGAATTGGGTAGGTGCTGTTATTTTGCGTTTTCATTTAAATTCAAGTTGAATTGGCAATGAATAGCTTTTTCTTATAGGCTTCCCATACAAATACGCTGGTATCCATGTCGGCATTTCATTAAAAATCTGTACAACTTTGCTGTCAACCTTTTCACTAATCCCCTTCAAAACTCTTATATCTTCAAGTGCCCCTTTCTCTGTAATTGCGAATGAAATAAAAATCTTAGTTTGAATTCTTTCTCCGAAATCACCCTGCTCAATTGTCAGTCTGGACATAATGAATTTAAACATTGCTGTATTTCCACCTGGAAACTCTGGTTCTTTTCTCCAATTTTCCGTACGCTCTAAACTATCAGCCTTTGCCGTTGCTTTTTTTAAAAAATCGTGTCCATATTTTTCCTTCAAATTCAAGGTCATAGCTGAATCATAGCAGCCATACTAGTCCAAAGAGTCTTGGTCGGTAAATCTCCATTGAATATTGTAATCTTCATTAAGCAAGAAGAGGTAAGTACTTTCTGTTGGCTGAAATTCTAATGAATGAAAAATATAATTTCCCTCTTCAAAGTCTTTTAGAGCATTCACCTTAGCTTTATTGCAGTCTGACTGTCCAAAAATTAATTGTCGGCTTAAGATCAATAATATGACTGCTATTTGTAGTTTCATTTTAAATGTACCATAATGCGAGGTTTCGTGATCAAATCTTCAAATCATCCCATTTTCAAATCTTCAAATTAATCACTTTTCTATCCAATCCCCGTTTTCCCGGATTAAATGAATAAGCGCTTCCACCGCTCCTTCTGCTTCGATATTTCGTTGAACGACTACTTTTCCTTTATACAAGGTAATTTTTCCGGGACCGGAACCTACATAACCGTAATCCGCATCAGCCATCTCTCCCGGACCATTTACGATACAACCCATGATACCGATTTTTAAGCCTTTGAGATGATCGGTACGGGAGCGGATTTTTGCGGTGGTTTCCTGCAGGTCAAAGAGGGTTCTGCCGCAGCTGGGGCAAGAGATGTATTCGGTTTTGGAAATACGGGTTCTTGCGGCCTGAAGAATGTTAAACGAAAGACTGTTCAACTTTTGCGGAGATACTTCACCGTTAGCAGCGATCATCACCCCATCGCCGAAGCCATCCAGTAACAATCCACCCAGATCGGTAGAAGCATACAACTGAATGTCCTCGTCCCCCATCTCCCTGTATTCCCTCTTCACAATCACCGGCAAACTGCTGTTTCTCATTTGAAGGGTAAGAAATGCTCTTCGCAGAGAAGGCATAGCATGAGCATTGGAAGTTTCCAGAAGGAGCACACAAGTATGATCCAGTAGTTCAATGTTAAACTGATTTTCGCTTAGTGTATCAGCATCCATTGAAATAAAGTTCAACTGTGCTGATCTTTTTTCAGCGGCAACAAATTCTTCCGGAGTAAACAACGGATACATCTGTTCAACCTCCGAAAGCGCGCTCCAGGCCAAAGCATCCATAATTATTCCAAGCGTACCCGGAATTTCAAAATCAATAGCTCTTGATCCGGTATAAATAAAATCACAGGCCTGATCACTCAGGTTCCATTTATCTGTCGGCACATGGTAGTTATACCCTAC
Source organism: Bacteroidota bacterium (assembly GCA_016713925.1). NCBI lineage: Bacteria > Pseudomonadati > Bacteroidota > Bacteroidota bacterium. Next base: position 607,089 of record JADJOH010000008.1, on the reverse strand, counting down.
TGCAAAAAAAGAAGCGGCTGTCAATTTCTCCACCTTACTGTAATCAGCGATTACCCTCGGTACCTGATGGTGACCGATGTTCAATACTTCTGTAGTATGCCGACGGGTATATTCGAAGGGATGAAAGGGAAACGGCTTACCGGTGTTTAACAGGATATGTCCTTCCGCATTCATCGAAATCCCGGGCAAGTCCTTCACCGGAGCATGACCGGCGCGGTGATTGTACCGGTCCACCAGCGCCCTTGCGACAGGTATCTCAAATTCGGGATCCTCTGTCAACGACACTCTAACGGTATCGCCTATACCATCTTCCAGCAATGTGCCGATTCCGGCAGCGGACTTCACCCTTCCATCTTCCCCTTCGCCGGCTTCTGTTACTCCCAGATGCAGCGGATAATTCATTCCATCGAGTGACATCCGGTAGATCAGCGAACGATAGGCCTGCACCATCACCTGAGGATTGCTGGACTTCATGCTGAGTACGATATTGTAATAATTCTCTTCCTCGGCAATTCGCAAAAACTCCATCGCCGACTCCACCATTCCATGGGCCGTATCACCATAGCGACTCATGATCCGGTCACTCAATGAACCGTGGTTGGTACCAATACGCATCGCAGTGCCATACTCCTTGCAAATTTTCAACAAGGGGACAAAGCGTTCACGAATGCGCTCGAGCTCTTCATTATAGGCCGCATCATCGTACTCAATAAACTCAAATTTTTTCTTGTCTGCGAAGTTGCCCGGATTAATTCTCACCTTCTCCACTAAACGTGCAGCCACCTCCGCCGCATTGGGAGTAAAATGAATATCGGCTACCAGGGGTGTGGTATACCCTCTGGCCTTTAATTCCTTTTTAATATTCGCCAGATTCTTTGCTTCATTGATACTGGGAGCTGTAATCCGTACATACTCGCATCCTGCATCAATCATACGAATAGACTGTTCAACGGTAGCCAACGTATCCATGGTGTCCGTAGTGGTCATACTTTGCACACGAATCGGATGATGGGCACCCATGGGCACATCTCCAATCTTCACCTCGCGGGTAACTAAACGTTGATAGGAGGTCAGGCTATTGCAATAAAGACCTTGAAGGGTTGGATGATTCATCGGGTACAAAGATACAGCAGAGAACCATGTAACAATTCGGTCAGAAAAAGGTTCGTGGATACTATAAATTCTTGAAAATCCATATATTCGTCATATAAATCAAAAAACATGCGTTACCTATCCACCCTACTCACCTTCATTTTAATCTCAGGCAGCCTATTGGCACAACCCTGTATCAACAACACCAACTCCTTAAGCTTTAACTCGGCATCGGTGAATTTTACCACCGACACCAATCTTGGACCTGACTCTGCCATTACTGTAGAAGCCTGGATCAGGGCTACCAGCTGGGCTTTTAATGTTTTCGATGGCACCATCCTGTGTAAACACAGCTGGAGTCTGGGTGAGCAAGGCTATGTTTTAAGAGCCGGCAACAATGGTCAGCTGGATTTCACGGTATGCGGGAAAGATGCTTTCGGTACCTCTATCAGTTGGATCACTGCGTCTTCACCTTCCGGGGTGATGTCTCTCAATACCTGGTATCACGTAGCCGGTACTTATGACGGGGATTCTGTCAGAGTTTTCATCAATGGTGTTCAACAGGGAGCTATTGCATTACCTGACGGAATGATTGCAGGTCTGGCCTATCCTATTGCCATTGGCAGGCTTTCTGATACGCAGCAGTTTCAAACGCGCTACTGGACCGGACAAATTGACGAAGTACGTATCTGGGAAAGAGCACTTGATACAGCGGAGATAAACGCGAAACGCCTGACCCACTTGGATCCTATACTGGAAACCGGTTTAGTGGGCTACTGGAGATTTAACAATGGCACCGGAACTACCGTCACTGATCAAACAAGTAATGGTAACGATGGCACTTTAGCCGGGGCAGTATGGAGCACGCTGGTCCCCTTCAACCAAACGGCTGCAATGCCCACTATTTTCCCGAATGGATTTATACTTACCTCCAGCATTACAGCGGTATCCTACCAATGGAATTTAAATGGCAATCCTATACTGAATGCAACAGGACAAAGCTGGACAGCAGTAGCCAACGGAAGCTATACGATAACCATTACTGACAGTCTCGGCTGTACTGCTACTTCCAGCCCTTACATCATTGCCGGTGTTGGCATCATTGAAATTGCTGCAGAAGACATCTTAGTCAGGAACGAGCCATCTCAACTCATTATTAGTCTGAAAAGCGGAGAAAACATCCAAAGCATAGAAATATTTAATGCCGCCATGCAACTGATTGACCGAAAAGCGAGTCCTAGTAATGAAGTCCGCTGGAATAAAGAGGATGTTGGAGCCGGCATGTATCAGGTGGTGATACGTACGGCTAGTGGGAAGACCGGAGTTTATCGGTTTGTGCAAATGGATTAACGTTAATTTATCTTCATTCAAATTGTAACTATTTAACCTTGTAATTTATGAAAAATTCTTTGAAATGTTTGATCTATGCTTTACTTTTTACTGTAAGTGCCTGTACAAAAGACGGCAACAATGAAACCTTGCCCGGTAATTCATCTACAGTGAAGACGACCATAATAGGTCGAGTCTTTGATGAAAACGGAAATGCCCTTTCTAATGCTAATGTTATCATTGGAAACAAATCGGCGACAACCAATATTTGGGGCATCTATGTTATCGAAGATGCGATGGTAGCACAAGACCGTGGACTCATCACTGTGACGAAAACAGGTTTTTGGAACCAGGTGAGAACTTTTAAACCCAAAACAAGTGGAAGTTCTACAGCTGATCTTTGTTTATTCACTTCAACGACTACACATACATTAAATTCCATTAATGGAGGAACAGTTACTTCGAATGGCTCAAGTATTCAATTCCCGGCTGATGCCTTTGAAAAAACGGATGGGTCTTCTTATTCAGGAATAGTCTCTTTGACAGTTCACCATTTACCAAGAAATGCTGCTTTATTTTCATTGAAAGTACCGGGGACTGATTTCAAAGGATTAAGCTTAACCAACTCTATAGAAAATTTAATTTCCTATGGAATGATTGGTGCAAAACTTTTTGATGGCAGTGGAAACTAATTACGACTCAAGAATGGGGTAACAGCTACATTATCGTTACCGGTTATACCCGAGCAATTGACTTCTGCACCCTCCAGCATTCCTCTTTGGCATTTTAATGAAGTCACAGCTATGTGGGAAGAAGAAGGGACCGCCATTTTCAATGGAAGTAATTATACAGGTGAAGTCAGTCATTTTAGCTGGTGGAACTGTGATGCTCCGGGTGGAGTTATTGTAAGCGGACGTGTTTTAGATTGCAATCTGAATCCCCTGGCGGATGCATACATATTAGCCAATGGATTTTATGGAGCAACGAGTGATTTAAACGGAGATTGGAATGGCCTTATAGCACCCCTGGTGGCTAGTAACATCAATGCACAATATACTGATGCGAATTCGGGTCAAATTTATACTTCGGGTATACATGCTATGCCGGCGCAGCCTTTGTCAGGATCATATATTGTACCTGACTTTCAATTCAACAATATAAATTGTTATACCGTTTCGGGAACGCTTAACGATTGCTCAGGACAACCCAGCTCAGGCACGGTTTTATTGATTAAAAATAATAGTCTCATCTGCTATCAATTCACAACTTCCGGCAACTTTAATGTTAAGATTGAAAATCCCGGCAATAAATCCATTCAAATACTCGCCTATAAAGGTATTTATTCAAACACACTTACGTCAAATTTTGGCACAGGGTTCAACTTAAATGTTGGAACACTTTCGCTTTGTGATACCACTAATATAAATAACAATGTTATAATGAATTTTATAAGTCCCCTGCTTGGAAATATTCCTTTATCATTGGAAGTATCCAGTTGTGTTGTAAACCTGGTTTCCGGTAGCTATGACATCAACATTTCTTACACCGACAGTGCCAGTGGCAATTCATCAGTATTCTTGATCAGAACACCTCTCTATGCGAATGGTAACTATCCATGGAATGGCTCCACCTCAACAATTAGCGGTAATGTATATTATGGAGGATTATTATACACTGTACAACAAGATGGTTCCGGAGGATCTACTACATTAAATCAGACTCCGGCAGTTGGAGGAAACATTGTCGGAACATTTAGTGGTCCTGTACTGCTGGGCGGTGCAGGTATTCAGGGAACCTTATCTGCTTCCTTCGATGTTTATCGAAACAATTAATTAATGAATTTCTACTCATTTCTAAATCTTTTTTCCATGAAAAAAATAATTTTAGTTCTCCTATCATTTCTAATTGGTTTCACATTTTCCTGCAACAAGGACGAAAACAATGAAACGCCCGATGCTTCCGGCTCTTACACGATCACTATTGCCGGACAGATAAAAGGAGAGAATGGCCTTCCGCTTGTCAATGCATCTATTCAAGTAGGTAATAAATCTGCTCAAACGGACAACAACGGAATTTTCCTCATTGAAAAAGTGAGTGTGAATAAAACCAGAGCAGTTGTAAAAGCAACCAAGTCCGGATATTGGGATCGAGCGGTTGGGTTTATTCCTAACACAGGAGCCATTCAATATTGCAACTTCGTGATGCCGCTCAAAACGAATTCTCCTGCCTTTCAAAGTGCAACCGGTGGTACGTTAACTATTTCAGGGGCGACTTTAATTTTTCCGCCCAATGCCTTTGTGACTTCTAGCGGAAGTACTTATTCAGGAATGGTTACGGTAACAGCGAAACACTTGCCTGTTAATGATCCGAATTTCGGGGCATTGATTCCCGGTGGTGATTTAATGGCGGAATCAACTTCCGGCGACATTGTTAAATTAGAAAGTTACGGAATGATCGGTGTTGAGATCAGCGACAATCTTGGCAATTCTTTGCAATTGGCTCCCGGAAAACTGGCAACTATTCAATTGCCTATTGATGCAGGGCAATTAGCCGGCGCTGCTGCTACGATCCCTCTATGGTATTTTGATGAAAGCAAAAACATGTGGGTAGAAGAGGGATTCGCCACCAAGCAAGGAAATAAATACATTGGCGAAGTAGCGCATTTTTCCTGGTGGAATTGTGATGAACCTTTTCCTCCGGCAACTATTCAGGGATATGTTTATGATTGCAATGGATTACCCCTGGCAAACGTCACTATTTACCATAATAATAATGGATCAGTTTATACCAATCAAAACGGATTTTACTCCGGACAGATCAATTCCACCCTATCGTCAACAGTATTTGCAAGATTTGGTACGATAACATCCGGTATCGTTAGCATTCCGGCACTCACAGCCGGACAAATATATAATGTGCCTGATTTCACCTTCAGTTGTGATAGCATGAGTAAACTAAAAATGCAATTTGTTGATTGCAATAATATGCCAGTTAACCCAATGGTATACATATCTAATGGCGCTGGTTATAGTTATATACAACCCATCAACGGATCAATTAATACATTGGTGCCCTGTGGAACCGCTACCATTATTGCGAATTATTTAACTTCACAATATGTCAACTTAGTTGCATTACCTTGTTTTCCTGATTCATTAGATTTGGGAACTATTGTAATGTGTGATACTGCAAGTGCTAATGATGGCTCCTGTGAATTTGATCTTTCAAGTCCATCGCTAAATATTAGCTATTTAGATACAGTCAATGTGTTTGGTTTGTATGATGTATCACCAAATAGTTTTGAAATAACTTCATATAATGCAATACAGTCTATGGACTTTAATATAAATGGCTCTTTCCCTTACCAGCCAGGCACCTATTTATTGCAAGGCTATAACTTGTTTATTGATTACTATGGTCCAAGCAGCTATTACTTTATTTATGCGGATACTACTCTGCCAAATCTTTACTTAACTATTATAAAGAATGGGATAGTTGGTGACACTATGGAGGTTTCTATTCAGGGAAACGTAACAATAATGAATAATTCTACTGGGAACGAGGAACAAGGAATAATTAACAATTTAAAAATTAAATGCATTAGGAATTAAACCGATTTTATATTTAATAACTGAAGGTATTGGTTGCTAAGCTTCATAATAAAATTAAATTCATTATTGAAAAAACCTTCACCAAATTCATCCACCATGAAAACTATTTTAAATTACCTCTGCCTGCTCTTTGTTCTTACCATTTCTTCCTGTGCCAAAGATGAAAAGGTTACTACATCCTCCGGGAGTGATGTTTCCATCACCGTCTATGGAAGAGTGTTGGATGAATCAGGAAATCCGTTGGAAGGAGTAGCTGTTCGGGTAGGGAGTTTCAGTACGCTGACAGATGTACAAGGATTGTTTGTATTTGAAAATGCTTTGACCGGCAAGAAAAGAGCTGTCGTCAAGGCTTCAAAGAACGGCTACTGGAACCGCAGCAGCGGATTTATACCATCCGATAAAACCATTCATTATTGTAATCTGGTGATGCCGTTGAAACAATTTAATCAAACCACATCTGCCATCAGCGGTGGGAACTTATCAGTTGGTAGTGCTACTGTAACATTTCCTGCCAATGCTTTTGCAAAAACAGATGGTTCTCCTTATACCGGCGTCGTAAAAATTGCTTCTCATTATCTTGGCATCAGCGACCCTAACTTCAGTGAACTGACTCCCGGTGGAGATTTTCTTGGAGAAAATACGGCCGGAGAAGAAAAGGTATTGATCAGCTTTGGCATGTTGGGTGTAGAACTTCAGGATAACATGGGGAACCCCTTGCAATTAATGTCCGGAAAGAAAGCAACCATCTCCATGCCTATTGATCCGGTACAGTTGACCAGCGCACCTTCCACACTACCCTTGTGGCATTTTGATGAGAACATTGATTTATGGAAAGAAGAAGGTTTGGCTACACGACTAGGAAGTAATTACATTGGTGAAGTCAGTCATTTCAGCTGGTGGAATTATGATTGGCCGGGAGACCTTGCGGTTGGTTCAGGAAAAGTGACCGATTGTCTTGGAAGACCTGTAGCAAATGCATTGGTAACCATCAGAGCCATGTCAAGTGTTGCATCCGGTTGGACCAATCAAGCCGGAATATTTTCAGGAAACATGCCTG